>CAYTLQ010000144.1:0-9566 GCA_964438715.1 uncultured Ignavibacteriaceae bacterium | reverse complement strand
GTTGTTAGTGGCACGACCGTAACTATCCGCCATTTTAATAAAAGTTTGGTGATATAATATATTGATATCATCTATTAGCATGTTTTTGGTCCAAAGATCGATTCCCAAAGTCACCTTTTCTTCCGGATCCCATAAACTAATAAGGATGGTATCGGCAGGATTTGGAACGGAATATTCAGCGTCAGTGGCAGACCAATAAATCTTTTCCGGAATCTTTTTTTCGTCCAGAGTAATTTCGAACTTTATCTCGGAGGTCATTTATAACATTCTTTATTAATTTTCAGACAAATATACATATTAAGATGAATTGTAAAAATTTTTTGAACAGAATTCCTGGTTATTCTCCACGAGAATAGTCCGTATATCACAAAAATTAGCGATGAGAATAGGAATGGAGTGCTAATTTATTTTGACCCAAAATCCTCGTGAATAAGCCGGACAGAATCCTTATATTTAAGTTTGCGTTTTTCATTGAATCTTGCAGGTAGTTATGAAATATCTGTCTTTTATTATTATTATGACTTTCAGTTTCCTTAAAATCGGTTTTGCTCAAAAATCAAAAATTCAGGCGCCAGAATGGAGTAAAAATCTTGCTATTTATGAGGTAAATCTCCGCCAATATACACCGGAGGGTACTATCAATGCCTTTATTCCTCACCTTGGAAAACTGAAAGATATGGGGATTGGTATTCTTTGGCTTATGCCGATTCATCCGATTGGTGAACTAAACAGAAAAGGTACTCTTGGTAGCTACTATTCGGTAAAAGACTACTATGGTATTGATCCTGCACTAGGAACAAAGGATGATTTCAGAAATTTAGTGAATACTATTCACTCTCTTGGTATGTATGTAATTATCGATTGGGTGGCAAACCATACTGCATGGGATAATGAATTGTTAAAAACTAACCCCAAGTTCTATACAAAAGACAAAAATGGAAATTTTATGCCACCTGTACCCGATTGGCAGGATGTTGTTGATCTAAATTATGATAATAAAGAACTTCATGAATACATGGCAAAAGCTCTTGAATATTGGGTTAAGGAATTTAACATTGACGGCTATCGGTGCGATGTTGCCGGTATGGTACCGATTGAGTTTTGGAGAATGGTTCGGCCGAGGCTTGATAAAATTAAACCTGTATTTATGCTCGCTGAATGGGAAGATCCTGTTATGCACAAAGGTGCATTTGATATGACATATAGTTGGGATTTTTACCATGCTATGGTTAATCTTGTTGATGAAAAAATTAAAATAAATGATATTATTACTCTGATAAAAAAGGAGATGAAGAAATATCCTAAAGACGCTTTCAGAATGCGATTTACAACCAACCATGATGAAAATAGTTGGAATGGTACATCTCACGAACGATTTAAAGCGAATGTAGATTTGTGTAATGTACTTGCCGCAACTGTACCCGGAATGTTTTTAGTTTACAGCGGGCAGGAAGCAGGTGAAACCAAGCGTCTTTCTTTTTTTGAAAAAGATCCGATACATTGGGAAGCTCATCCTCATTATACACTATTTCAGAAACTAATTACATTAAAACGAAATAATAATGCTCTTTGGAATGGTAATTCAGGAGGAACATTTAAAGATTTTATTTCTGACGATGGTAAAAAAATTCTTGCATTTAGCAGGGTACAGGGGAGAAATACAGTTATAGTACTACTAAATTTTTCTGATAAAGAACAACCTTTCATAGGTGGTGATAAAAGTTTATCTGGTACTTTCTTTGACCTTATGACAGGTGCTGAAGAAAGATTTAATGGCAGAATTAAAATGGAAATCCCTCCTCATAGTTTTAAGGTACTGGTAAAAAAGTAAGTATGATCGAACTGGAAACAGTTATTGGGCTTGAAATTCATGTTCAGTTATTGACAAATTCCAAAATTTTCTGTTCATGCCCTACTACATTCGCCGCAAAACCTAATACAAATACCTGCCCGGTGTGTCTGGGGCATCCTGGTGCTTTACCGGTTCTAAACAAAGCGGCGCTTAGACATATTCTGAGAATGGGTATTGCCACTAATTGCATTATTAATCAGCATTCAAACTTTGCCAGAAAGAATTACTTCTATCCGGATTTACCAAAGGGCTACCAAATTTCACAATTTGACAAATCATTTTGTGAAAACGGATTTTTACGATTAGGAAATACCGTAAATGGAAAAATTATCATAAAAGAAAGAAGCCACTTAGAGGAGGATGCAGGTAAACTTATTCATTCAAGTTCCGGAAACTCCTATGTTGATTTGAATCGCGCAGGTGTTCCACTTATGGAGTTAGTTACTGAACCGGATATTTCATCGCCGGAAGAAGCCAATCAGTTTATGCAGAAAATAAGGCAACTTGTTCGGTATTTGGGAATAGGTGATGGTAATATGGAAGAAGGTTCATTGCGGTGTGATGCGAATGTTTCGTTGAGGAAGAAAGGCGAACAAAAACTTGGGACAAAAACGGAAATAAAAAATCTCAAGTCATTCAGGTTTGTTGAAAAAGCATTACAGAATGAAATAGAGCGGCAAAAGGAAATTTTGAATGATGGTGGAGTAGTCGTACAACAAACTTTACTCTGGAATGCTGATTTGGGAGAGGTTGTGCCAATGAGAGATAAAGAAGATTCTCATGATTACCGCTATTTTTCTGATCCGGATTTATTACCAGTAATCCTTTCAAATGAAGAACTACAAACCATTAAAACCACTCTGCCGCCATTGCCGGAAGAAGTCATTAAACGATTACAGGAAGAATTTCAACTTCCTGAGTATGATGCATCCATAATTGCCGAAGAGGCGGAAGTCGCAGATTATTACTTTAGCTGTGCCCGGTTCACGAAAGATTATAAAGGTCTAAGTAACTTTATAATGACTGAGATCTTTCGCATACTAAAAGAAAGAAAAATTTCTATAAAGATGTTTACTGTTTCTGCGGAAAATATTGGTAAATTGATTGAACTTGTAAGGGAAGAAAAAATCAGTATTAAAACAGCAAAAGATATATTTCCTGAAATGCTTAAAGAAGACATAGACCCTTCGATCCTGGTTCAGGAAAAGGGACTTTTGCAAATTAGTGACCAAGATTCGATTCGAAAAATAATTAATGAAGTTATTGAGCAGAATATGAACATGGTTTCAGAATATATTGGGGGGAAAGAAAAAGTCTTCGGTTCATTTGTCGGTAAAGTAATGAAAGCATCAAATGGAAAAGCAAATCCTAAATTAGTTAATGAGATATTATTAAACGAACTAAATAAACACAAAATTAATTGAATCAAATAGTTTGAGGTATTATTGAAACAGGAAAACCTTAATGAGGAAGCAAGTAATTTCTCATATAAAATAAAAAATGCAATCAGAAAATTTTTAGGAATAAAAACACAAGAAGAATTAAATAGAATTAAGACCCCGAAAGAAAAGGTTAAAGAATTTTTTTCCTCACTTTTTTCAGCGGGTTTAGCGGCTCTTTTTATTATTACATTTTTTATACAAAACACCAGAATTCCCACCGGCTCTATGGAAGACACTATATTGGTGGGCGATTTCGTTTTAGTAAATAAATTTATTTATGGTGCCTCATCTCCCCGTTATATATGGTTTACTGAAATTGAATTGCCATTTTTTACTTTGCCCTCTTTGAAAGAACCGGAAAGAAATGATATAGTGGTTTTTGAATATCCCGGAGACAGAGATGAATTACGACCAAAAGAATTAAATGTCAATTATGTAAAACGGTGTATTGGTTTGCCCGGTGATACGGTTGAAATTCGGAATAAAGTGGTTTTTGTAAATGGTAAAGAAGCCTGGATTCCACGCTACATTAAATACTTATCTCCAACTCCAATACCGGCAGGTGAAGGAGATCCGAGAATATTTCCAAAAGGAAAAAATTGGAATGAAGATAATTATGGTCCCCTTGTTGTCCCGAAAAAAGGAGACAAGATTAATTTAAATGCGGATAACATAGAAGAATGGAGGAATATTATTGACAGGGAAAACGGTGAACGGGTCGTGGATGTTTCCGGAGGAGTTGTTACAATAAAAGGCAAAGCGGTTACTACTTACACAATAAAGAAAGATTATTATTTTATGATGGGGGATAATCGAAGTGACAGTTTTGATTCAAGGTTTTGGGGATTTGTACCAAGAGATCTGATTGTTGGACAGGCTTTCTTAATTTTATTCTCCTGGGATAGGGATATTCCATTCAGCGATTTATTCAAGTTACTTAGTTCTGTTCGTTTGGAAAGGATTCTCAAATTAATTGATTGATGTGATGATAGTCACAATTATTATTTGCATTAAATTTATATTAAAAATTTTTATCAATTTGTTTTTCAGGGCATAAATTCAGAACTTAGTGGCTGACAATTAACATATATTTAGTTGGAGGCTAAATGTTCAAAAAATTCTTTTTGCTTTTTACGGTACTTATTACTGTTGTTTCATATGCTCAGTCGTATGATATATCAGGAAAAGTAACCGATGAAAAGGGTGAAGCGCTCGTTGGTGCTACTGTAGTTGCAACTCCCGGAAATTATGGAACTACCACAGATAAAGACGGGAAATATTCTCTCAAAAAACTTCCAGTAAATTTATATACAGTCAAAGTTAGTTTTGTTGGATACAGTAACGCCAGTGCGCAAGTATCTTTGAACAATGACGAGACATTGAATTTTACTCTTAAATCGTCATCTTTACTGACCGGTGAAGTAATTGTAGAAGTGAATCGTGCCCGTGAGCGTGAAACACCGGTAGCATTCTCTACAATTGATGGAAAATCAATTGAAGAAAAAATACATGGACAGGATGCGCCACTTATGACCCGTGGTGTACCCGGAGTATTTGCTTATTCAACCGACGGAGTTGGAAACGGTGAATCTCAACTATTTGTTCGTGGATTTAGTCAGAATTATGTTCAGGTACTTATTAATGGCATTCCCACAAATGACCCTGAATCCAATGCTGTTTATTGGTCAAACTGGGGTTCAGTTTCATCGAATGCCGCATCTATTCAGATTCAAAGAGGTGCCGGTTCATCACTTTACGGCGCTGGTTCATTCGGAGGTTCGTTTAATATCGTTACTGAAGATGCACCTCCTCTTCCTTATTATGGAGTCAATTTCTCTCTTGGCGATCCGAAACTTACAATGTATGGCATCCGTTACAATTCGGGACTTGTTGCCGATCAGTTTGCTGTTGCAGTTAATATCGACCGCAAAGTAGGAGAAGGAAGCAGGGTTAGTGGTCGCTATGAAGGATTAAACTACTATACATCGATTACTTATTTCCCACAGGCAAATCAGAGCCTAAAACTCGTACTCCATGGCGCTCCTCAGGAACATGGTTATTCATTCAGTAACTCTGTAGCTTACTTTAAAAAGTTTGGGTACAAAGCCAACAGTGCTAACTTTCTCCCCGTTTCAGTAGTTAAGGCTCTTCCCAATAATCTCACATCTGGTTTAGCAAATTACGGGCTAATGGACGACTCCCGTGAATTAGTGGATGATGATTTTGTGAATCTCGCTCATAATTTCTTTCACAAACCACAATTAGAATTACATTATTCTATAGATTTGGATGAAGTATCTTCTTTACAAGCAACTGGTTTTTACTCTGTCGGACGCGGTGGTGGATCTAGCATGAACTCAACCGGAACACTGTTTTCCTTCTCCGGTGATACACTGGTAACAAACCGTTATAACTCTCAGGGTTACATTGATAATGTTGGTTTTGCAGATACAATTTATCTCAAAAATGCTTATCAAAGAATCAGTTATTCATTACATCAGCAAATAGGTTTAATTGCTAATTACCGTACTAAATTTGGCAACAATCTTGACCTGACTGTTGGTGGTGAATTAAGAAGCTGGTCAGCCGATCACCCCGGTCATTTTACAAATCTTTTTGGTAAATCAAGCGTTACTCAATCCTACGCTTATAGAGACGCTACAACCGGAGCTATTAAAACATTTTCTAGAAAGGTTTATCAGGGAGATTTAAATGGTCCTGCTGATGATATAGGATTTCCTTCAGGATGGAATTTATCAAATACCGATCCTACATATCGTACACAGTATAGAAATTATTTGGGCGAAACACCTCAGTTTACTTTGTTTGCCCAAGGTAACTACAAATTTGATAATTTGAATATAATGGGCTCTTTACAGTATGTATGGTATAAATACAAACTTACTGAAAATATGCCTAGTGAAAACGCAATAGGTAAACAACTCACCGCCGCAGAAGTTACAGCGCTCAATCTCACTGAAGAAGGTCCTCGCGGTTCAAAATTCTATATGAAAGATAATGCCGCTACTACCGGCTGGTATGAGTTTGAACTGGTTCGTGCTGAGAGAAGCCGTGGCTTTTTCCAACCAAAAATTGGTTTAAACTACAATGTGAACAAGAACTTAAATGTTTTTGCTAATTTTGCGCATGTTGAAAGGTTCGTTGATCTGGGTGTTTATTATAACCAGGGTCGTGTATTCCCGGATGCTGAAGATGAAAAATCGAACCAGGTTGAAGTGGGTACCGGTTTTGTTTCAGAAGAATTAAGTGCAAAACTTAATGGTTTCTACATGATTTGGGATAACAAATCGGCCCGGATTCAGGATTTAAGTCAGGCTGGTCAGCCGGGGTATGATAGAAATGGTTTCAGAACTGAATTAGTTGGTACCTCAAAAAATATCGGTGTTGAGTTTGAGTTTGGTCTTGATTTAGATAAAGTTCTTCCGCTCAAAGGTTTTGCACTTGCTGGTTCATTTACTACAATGAGCAACACCTGGACCGAGATTCTTGATAAGGTACTTACGGATGCTAATCTTGGTACTCTTCAGGAAGATAAAAATCTCAATGGTAAACTTGACGCGGGTGAAGATACCGATGGTGACAATAAACTTGACGAAAACAGAAGAGTATTTAACGCAAGTGCCCGTGACGCAAATGGTGCTGTTAATGCTCTGTATTTTTCTGAATTGAAAGATAAGAAAGTTGCCAGTGGTCCTCAGACCATGATGTCACTCAATTTATCTTATGAATATGAGAACTTCACTGCCGGATTTGGCATGCAGATGTTATCGAATAATGTACTTCTTGACGGTGAAAGTTATCTTGGCGTTGATGGTAGCTGGAAGACGGTTGGTACGAAAGAAGTATTCACCACAGTTTGGGATAATGTACTCCCAACATTAACAACTTTTGACCTTTCTTTAGGATACAAGTTTGCATACTCTTACTTCAAAGGTATTGCAACAGTTCAGGTAAATAATCTTTTCGATCATGAAGGCTTTATCGCTGCAGATCGTTTTGGTGTAATACCTGAGTCTTTAAGAAGTGTTCGTCTAAATGTTTCTTTAGGCTTCTGATATAATTAACCCCTAATATAGGCTGCAGGAGTGATTCTGCAGCCTTTTTTTATGTTTATGAAGAAATTTATTTTTTTCCTCAGTCTGCTTTTAGAGCTGTCTCTATACTCTCAGACAACTACTACTATTCTGATTTCTTTAGATGGATTTCGGTGGGATTACCTCAATAGAGGAATTACACCTACAATGGATTCATTGCGCATTGCAGGTGTATCTGCGCTTTCATTAAAGCCGACATTTCCATCGAAAACATTTCCGAATCATTATTCAATTATAACAGGCTTATACCCGGAAAATCATGGAATAATTTCAAATTTTATGACAGATCCATTTACGAACAAAAAATATTCATTGGGGGATTCGGTATCTGTTCGTGATGACTACTGGTATAAAGGAGAACCATTCTGGGAAACCGCACAACGACAGGGAATAATCTGCGCCGCCTTTTTCTGGCCCGGTTCAGAAGTACTTCTCGAGTATAAACGACCTCGTTATTTTAAACCCTATGAACATACATTACCATATCCGGACAGGGTTAACGGCGTATTGGAGTGGCTGGATTTGCCGGATTCAATTCGTCCTTCTTTCATCGCCCTCTACTTCGATGCTGTGGATACATACGGCCATAAATTCGGGCCAGAATCTAAAGAGGTTAATTTAGCAATATCCGGACTTGATTCAATAATAAGTATGCTTGTAAATGGCTTAGTCCAGAGAGACCTTTTTTCAAATACTAATCTTATTATAGTTTCTGATCATGGAATGAAACAAACAGACTCACTAAAACTAATTAATATTGATACTATTTTATCAGGTTTATCATATATTGTCGATGGTGAAGGTCCTGTTGCAATGGTTAACGCAAAAGGTTCAAATGCTCTGGACATCATTCAGAGATTAAACCAAAATGCAAATAGTTTCCATGCTTATTTAAGAAATGATGTGCCTGATTACTTCCATTTTTCCAATAATCCATTGATCGGAGATATTATAATTATTGCTGAACCCGGATATAATATCGTTACGAATAAGTCTTTATCAAGAGGAAGGAAGTATTACAATGGTGGAAATCATGGCTACGACAATAACTTATCCGATATGCATGGTATTTTTATTGCACATGGACCATCTTTTAAGCAGAATTACAAGACGGGAACACTCAGGAATATTGATATTTATCCTCTTTTATGCAAAATATTTAATATTATTCCCTCCGGCACAATTGATGGTGACCTGAAAGAAATAGAATTCCTGTTACGGTAAATATCAGTTAAACAAAAATCCTTTTCGAATCATTGCGGCTCTGAAATCTTTCATATCAAGATACAATTTTGCTGAGCATACAATTATTGAATCAGTCGCATGATTGCTTCTGATTAGAGAATTAAGGTAGTTTTGGTTCTCAGCTAGTGAGCCCTTAAGAAATGAAGAAGAACGAATTTTTATTAGTGTTTTCTTTCTTGCCTGAAATTCTTTTTCAATAAAAGGATAAATACTAGATTTATAAACACCTGATTCAATATCAATGAATATAAAATCAGGGGATGGAAATTCAGAAATTATTTCATCGATTGATAATCGCAGTCTCTTTGGGGTGAATGACTGATCAAGGGTAAATCGGGTTTCATTCATATCATCGTTAATGAGAAGTGAGTAACGCTTCCCGAAACGCTTGAAATTTCGAAAAGTGTTTATTGACGATGATGAAGGGATAAAAATAAGTTCAAAATGTTCATCAGTCCTGAATAAATAGTTTACTTCATTAGAATCAAGTCCTTCTGTCTCAGAAATAAAAAATGATATATACATATTTATCTGGTCAAATGTTTGTTGTTCAGGAAGCAAAGTAATGGTTAGTAATGAATCTTTTACATTGAAAAAATTCAGTTGAATTTTATTACCTTCGATTTCATTCGCTCGTAAAAATATATCATCGCTCTTTAATGCTTTATTTAGATTAGCTATATAATCATAAGATGGGAAAGATCGCGGTATTTTCATTGAATATCGAGGCAAGTTTTTGGCTTTACTTTTCTTTTGTTTTATTAGATCAGTATTCAGCGAAAAATCCAGATTATTTTGTTGAACTTTTTTGATAATAGATTCGACACTAATGCTCGCTTTTTGCGGATTTGATGAATTAACTCCCTGAGCATAAAAGAGCTTTACTACAATATTCAAAATAAAGAGAACGAC
>CAYTLQ010000143.1:0-32238 GCA_964438715.1 uncultured Ignavibacteriaceae bacterium | reverse complement strand
GAGCGGTTTTCTTGTATGAATAACGAAGGAATCTTCTTCCGAAAAGCGTTTATACAACTCGGGATTCACCAAATCTTTTTCGTACTTATCTGCAATAGTATGTGGATTGTCAAAACCCATTGCGTCAGTGAAAGATTTATTTGCATAAACAAACTTACCATCCACTGTCTTAAGCCATACCAGTGAGGGGAAATTATCTACCAACGAGCGGAGAAAAGTATTTGATTCTTTCAGTGATTTTTCAAGTCGGTATAGCAATCCAAGATCGTTAAAAATGCAGAGATAGCCTTCACTATACTTCGAACTACTGTATTTTTTACTAACGGAAATAAGAATAGTGCTATTGTTATCGGAACGAAGAGAAATGGTAAAGTGCTTGCCCTTCACTTTCTCGTCATACTCTTCCTTAAGAAATTTCATTAGTTCAAGTGAAGAGGCATCATCAAGAAAGCTATTGATATTTTTTCCGGTAAGAGGCTCATCAGCAGAAAACATGCTGTGAAGAGCTTTATTGCTGAAGGCAATTACACCTTCTTTTGTAAGAATTGCAACACCTTCCTGTTGATTTTCCACAAGCATTTGAAAATCATTTTGTGTTTCCCGTAATTCCTTTTCGCTGAGATAGATACGCTGGTATTTTTTTCTTTCGTGTCTTATAAGGACAATGATGAAGAGACCAAAGAACACGGTGAAAAATACGGCGAGTATTGAATAGATTCCGATATAGTCTGTTCTGCCCGGAAAAATATCATTGTTATTAATACTGGCGATAATTCCGAACTTTCTTCCTTTAAGTGGTGAAAAGCTGATGAATGATGTTGATTCATCCTTATTCTGAAGATGAAAGGTTCCGGGTTTAGCGATTGCACCGGAAGAGGGGATAATTGATTCGTAGGGAATTCTTGGATCAGCGTGTTTAATTATGGCTCCTTTATTACGATCCAACAATAGTTCAATTTTTTCGGATCCAGAGTAACAAAGGATTGAATATTGTATAGGTAATTGAGATAAAGAAACGCCAGGGAGTTTTTTAAAGAAATCATTATCCAGCCCAATGAGAAATGCAAGGACACGGTTTTTCCATCCCGCATGTCGTACAGCAAAGACACGGCGTACTAAAAAATATGCGTTTTTATTTATTTCAGCAATAATCTGATCTTGCCCTCCAAAGAAAGGCGGTATAATATTTTGGAAATACTTTACTGTATCGGGTGATAGGGAAAGATAACGATCTTGCTCAATGAAATGTTGAACTTTTCCGGTTTCATCGAATATAACTAATCCCTTGTAATTATGATTACGGAGGAGTTGAGCTACCGTTAACCACGCTTGATTTTGCAGAGAAGCAGAGCCGGGATTGTCTTCCAGCTTGTCTAAGATTTTCTGAAATTCGTTAAGACTGGCGAGATAGTTAGCATCGGCTGAGCGTTCATTTATCCAGGTATTGAATTGATTAGCTTTTGAGTCAGAAAGAGAAACAATATCGTTGTGGACGGATTCAAGTAAGCTGGTTTTTTCTCTATTATAAAGATATGTGAAGACGGCCCCCACAAAGAACAGCATTACAAACAGCAGACTTAAAAGAAGCCATGGTAATGGAACTTTGTTGTTTGTGATATCTTTTTTCACAGTTATTTCAAAACATGTGACCGGTTAAAATTTGAGCACCTTGAAAGATTACATTACACATTAACTATTCGGATTAGATATAATTTAATTAATTTTTCAATATAACACGATTGAAATTTTATTTTTTGTTGAATTCTTTTTATTTATTCATTTCCGTTTTTTCAAATCTTCTGTTTAGTAATACCTGATAATGAAATCCTTCTCCCGATTTCTGAAATTACACACATTTACCGGGGCAGAGTCTGAAACCGTAAAACACAATTTCCGAATGCACCTGCATGATGGCTATCTTTTCGTATTTGCAATGAGTTTTATTTCAATGCAGACGATAGTACCGGTATTCATTAAAGAACTTGGCGGAGATTCGTTTGCGGTAGGCTCAGTACCCATAATATGGTTTTTGGGCCTTTATTTACCTCAGATAATCCTTTCAGGTAACCGGTTTACGAAAAAAGTTCAGCCGGATGTGCTAAAATATGGCTTTTATCACAGGTTGATGTTTTTCATCACCGGGCTAGTTGCAGTATTTTTGTTAAATCATTTTCAACCCGAGTGGCGGGTCGGGATAGTATTATTTCTCATTGCCATTACAGCATTATTGGGAAGTTTGGCTATTCCTGTATGGTTTCATCTCTTCAGTAAGACTGTACCTGTTACCATCCGGGGACGACTTATGGCGGTGCGGCAGTTAATTGGCTCAGGAATGGGTGTCGCTGGTGGAATGGTTACAACTTACATTTTAAAGAATGTACAGCTCCCCGTAAATTTTGGAATTCTCTTTATTATAACTTTTGCATTGACAATGATTTCTTTCATTTTCATCACGAAATTGAAAGAAGAGGAAAGCGAACCGTCTCCCATAATAAACAATAGTACAAAATGGAACCGAATTATTGGTATTCTTCAAAACGACCCTAATTTCAGAATGTATCTTGTTGCCGATACTCTCTTAACAATGGCGATAACCTCATCTTCATTTTACTCAGTTTACGGTATGCAAAAGTTCGGTCTGGATAGCTCATACGCCGGTAGGTTTACTACAGTAATGATGGCAGCCATGGCAGTCGGAAATGTTCTTTTCGGGTTTACCGGCGATAACAAAGGTCACAGGTTTAATCTTATTGTTCTCTCGGCGAGTTTTTTTCTTTCAGAAATTTCGGCGGTTATTTCTCACTCAGAAATTATGTATAATCTTGTTTTTGTATTTCTTGCATTTGCTCTCGCTGTTCAGGGAATATCCCGTGTGGCTTTTGTACTCGAACTCTCAGAGGAGCATAACAGGCAATTGTATATTTCAATGCTTAATTCAATTACCGGACCGGCTATTTTATTCGGGTTTGTTAATGCTTCATTAATTTCTCTTTACGGTTTTATCACAATGTTTATTGTTAACGGGGCGCTTGCTATACTTGCATTTTTTGTGCTTCTGCTAAAGGTAAAAGACCCGCGATATTCCGTAAAATAAGGTAATTGAGTGCAGATGGTTACAGTATTGGGAGATAATTCCACTTTGAAACCAGATTCAATTCGTGTAATTTTATAAATCGTTTTACTGAGAGATTATGTTCCTTTGTACCGGTTTCTTTACCGGCGCTTTTCTTCTAGTTGAAAAATTATGAAAAAGGATGCTTATGGAAATACCAACCAAAGTAAAAGGCCTGCCCGAAAATGCCTATCGGGAATTAAAAGAAGGCGAAGAATACCAGCCTATAATGGATCCTGCAAAACAGTATCCTGAAGTTTCTCCTTATTCGGTTTTGTGGGGACTAATTATGGCAGTATTATTTTCTGCCGCCGCTGCATATTTAGGATTGAAAATAGGACAGGTGTTCGAAGCCGCTATTCCTATTGCAATAATTGCTGTTGGACTTTCTGCTATTACACGCAGAAAAAATGCTCTGGGTGAAAATGTCATTATACAATCTATTGGTGCAAGTTCCGGAGTAATAGTTGCCGGAGCTATTTTTACTATACCCGCATTGTATATTCTTAATCTTCCGGCTGATTTTTATAAAATTTTTCTAGCCTCGCTTTTTGGAGGATTCCTTGGTATTTTATTTTTAATACCATTTAGAAAATACTTTGTCTCGGAAATGCATGGGAAATTTCCTTTCCCTGAAGCCACTGCTACAACAGAAGTTTTGGTAGCCGGAGAGAAAGGTGGAAAACAGGCGGGAGTACTTGTCGTTAGTGGTATTGTCGGCGGTCTTTACGATTTTATTATTGCTACTTTCGGATGGTGGAGTGAAGTGTTTAGTACACGGGTTGTTGAAGCCGGAGCCCGACTTGCAGACCAATTACGCATTGTATTCAAAATTAATGTTGGCGCGGCTGTGCTTGGTTTAGGATATATTGTTGGACTGAAATATTCCGCAATAATATGCGCGGGTTCATTTCTCTCGTGGTATGTATTTATTCCGGTAATCTCATATATTGGTCAAAGCCTTACCGTTCCATTGGGGGCAAACATAACAAAACTTGTAAGTGAAATGAGCGCTGAGGAGATATTCCGTAATTATGTTCGTCATATTGGTATAGGTGGTATTGCAATGGCGGGAGTGATTGGAATTATTCGCTCATCAAAAATTATTACATCTGCTTTTTCGCTTGCAATAAAGGAAATTTTTGGCGGCACTGCCACAGTGGTAGATAAACTACGGACACAAAAAGACCTGCCGATGAGTTTTATTGCGGGAGGAGTTGTTCTTACTGCACTTATGCTATTTGTATTTTTCTACCTTGGCGTTGTTTACAGCCTCTGGTATTCAGTACTAGGTTTGCTTATTGTTCTGATAATCTCATTTTTGTTTACAACAGTTGCGGCAAACGCTATTGCAATAGTTGGAACAAATCCTGTTTCCGGAATGACACTTATGACGCTGATAATTTCGTCAATAGTTCTTGTTTCAGCGGGTCTTTCAGGTGAGGAAGGAATGTTAGCGGCTCTTATTATCGGTGGTGCTGTATGTACTGCGCTTTCTATGGCCGGTGGTTTTATTACCGACCTGAAAATAGGTTATTGGCTCGGCTCTACGCCGACCAAACAGCAGAGTTGGAAATTTCTCGGAACGCTGGTTTCTGCGGCAACTGTCGGGTATGTAATACTTATTCTCAATGAAACTTATGGCTTTACCGGCGACGATGCTTTGGTTGCGCCACAGGCAAATGCAATGGCGGCAGTTATTAAACCGCTGATGTCAAATCAGCCTGCACCTTGGATGCTTTATCTTGCAGGGGCACTGCTTTCGCTAATACTTACGATGTTAAAAGTTCCTGCACTTGCATTTGCTCTTGGTATGTATATACCGCTTGAACTGAACACTCCTCTGCTGGTTGGCGGACTTATTGCTCATTATGTTTCAACTCGCTCGAAGGATGAAAATGTAAATAATGCACGCCGTGAAAGAGGTACACTCATTGCATCAGGATTTATTGCCGGAGGCGCACTGATGGGCGTATTAAGTGCATTTCTGCGTTTTCAGGGATTTAATTGGATAAATGAAGAATGGTTTGAATCACACGCCGCTGAAATGGTTGCCCTGATTATGTTCGTGCTGATTTGCGGATATATGGTTTGGGACTCATTGCGCGGTAAACCTGAAGAAGAATAATTTTTAATTTAATGTAAGGATATACTGAAACTATGTTCGATGATAATTATAAATTCACTTGTGTTGAACGATTTCTCCGTTATGTAAAATACGATACTCAGTCAGATGAAACATCTGAAACTTTTCCCTCTACGGCCAAACAGAAAATTCTCTCAAGAGATCTGGCGGCTGAGCTGAAAGAGATGGGACTTGAGGATGCGCACATGGATGAATATGGTTATGTGATGGCAACCCTGCCGGCTAACACAACAAAAAATGTAACCCCTATTGGATTTATTGCCCATGTTGATACTTCTCCTGCCGTGAGCGGCGAAAATGTAAATCCGATAATTCATCACAATTATCAGGGCGGCGATATTTATCTTCCGAAAGACGATCAGGTAATCAGGTTAGCTGATAATCCTGATCTGAAAAAAATGATTGGGTACGACATCATTACTTCGGACGGTAGTACATTACTTGGTGCTGATAATAAAGCAGGAGTTGCCGAAATTATGGATGCCGTTGCATATTTTCTTTCTCATCCAGAAGTGAAACACGGTCCGATTAAAATTTGTTTCACTCCCGATGAAGAAGTAGGACGCGGAACGGAGAAATTCGATGTAAAAAAATTCGGAGCTAAGTATGCTTATACCGTTGACGGACAGACCCGCGGTGAGGTTGAAACAGAAACATTCAGCGCCGATGCGATGCACTTTACATTTTTAGGAAAAAATATTCACCCCGGATATGCAAAAGGGAAAATGATTAACTCATTGAAAATTGCTGCCGATTTTATTGCGGCACTTCCAAGGGATAGATTTTCTCCGGAAACCACTGAAGGCAGGGAGGGATATGTTCACCCGCATGTAGTAAATGGTACTGAGGAGGAAACGACAGTAAAGTTTATCATACGCGATTTTGAAGCTTCTAAGCTGAAGGAATACGAGGCTATTCTTCAGGAACTGGCAGAGAATACGGTAAAAAAATATCCGGGCGCTCGTCTCACTTCAAAGGTAATTGAGCAGTACAGAAATATGCGTTATGTTCTCGATGAACATCCTGAGGTTGCAGAAAATGCGATTGAGGCAATGAAGCGTCTTGGTATTGAACCTATACTTTCACCAATAAGAGGTGGAACAGATGGTTCCAGACTTTCATATATGGGTTTACCCACACCGAATATTTTTGCAGGCGAACATAGTTTTCATTCAAAAACTGAATGGGTAAGTGTTCAGGATATGGAGATGGCTGTTCGGGTAATTGTTACCATTGCTCAGGTATGGGAAGAGAGAGCGTAACTATACAGTAAAATTTATTGAGGCTGCACGAAAGTGCAGCCTTTTTTTTGATGTGGATTAATTAACAGGGTTGGCAAATTAACATAGAAATCTTCAGCCTCGTTGGGTCGCAATGTTAATAATAGAGGAATGACTTAGCAAAGATATTGAGCGCCGTAGATGCGACACTCAAGAGCTGAAATCGTTAATTCACCGGGAGACAAAAAAATTATAATATCTCAGCTCATACGGGTCAGCAATTAATTAATCAAAAATATAACATCCTCCGTTGCAAGCCTTATAAATGAATACCAAAACCTGAAAAAACATTTTGAGAAATTTAGCTTTGGGGGTATATTCGCATTTATTTATCTCAATTCTTCCAGGAGAGCTAAGAAGAAATCAAAAATATTATTTTTACAAACTTTTTTTTCTTTTTCATTCTCTTTTCCGGCGTTATATCTGCTCAAGATATACTCCGTTGGGGTGGAGACCCTAGCGGTGGCGCGCCGTATGTGTACACTAATCCCGCGAACGCTTCCGAATATATTGGTTTTGATGTAGATGTTGCAGAAGCTATAGCAACACAGTTAGGTATGAAATCAAAGCTGGTTCCTACCGATTGGGAGAGTATTGTCGCATCACTGCAAAGAAAGGAATTTGATGTAATTATTGACGGCTTTGAACCAACTAAGGACAGAGAATCGCAGGTATTGTTCAGCAAGCCATACTATCTTTTTCACCTTCAGTTGACGGTGCGCGCAAATGATACTTCAATACACTCATTTGCCGATTGTAAAACAAAAGGAAAATTAGTTGGTACTTTAGTGAACTGCGCCGCATCGCGGTTGTTGGAAAATGAAAAGTTTAATTATAAACCCTATGCTGACCCCGTCGGAGCGTATAAGGATTTGGAATACGGCAGGTTAGATGCTGTATTAATGGACATCCCGATGGAAATGTTTTACGCCCGGCCTAATCCTAAACTTAAAGCAGTGGGTAAACCTTTTCACACCGGAGCTTATGTTGTCGGTATAAGAAAAGAAGATCATGCTCTCAAGAAAAAAATTGACAATGCCATTGATTCACTACTAGCAAATGGTACTATAGAGCGAATATTTCGGAAATGGGATTTATGGGATAGCACTCAGGTTTCTCTTGTTACCGGTGATGCTGTTTATGAAATAACGAATAAGGAATTTAATTGGACCGAAGCGCTACTTAAACTTCTTCGTGCCGCGGGTATTACAGTTCTGCTTGCGTTCGGTGCTATGGCTATTGCTGTTACTCTTGGTGTTCCCTTAGCGGCGGGGCAAATGTCGGGTTCTTCCTTATTTCGGTGGCTTTCAACAATATACATAGAATTTTTTCGTGGTACTCCGGTTCTTGTACAATTATTGTTTCTTTACTTTGGATTACCGGTAATAGGGCTGACACTGCCCGGATGGCTTACGGCATTGATTGGTCTCGGGTTAAACTATGCGGCGTATGAATCTCAGGTATATCGCTCTGCATTTATTGCAGTTCCTTCCCGACAGCGTGATGTTGCATATTCTCTGGGTATGGGACCATTTCTCACATTCCGGCGGATAATTTTTCCACAGGCATTTCGCATAGCTTTGCCGCCTATGACGAATGATTTTGTTGCACTTTTCAAGGATACATCAACAGCTTTCGCTATTGCGGTCTGGGAGCTTGCAACTGCCTACCGTGAGTTAGCGAATGCGACTCAAAGTTATCTTCTTCTGGGCGCGATTGTTTCGGTGTTCTATCTGGCAATGAGTTTGCCGCTTTCACACTATGCGCGCTATCTGGAGAAAAAAATGCAAAAAAAATATGGTTCGCTAATAGCACCAATGGAGGCTAAATGATACGCGTAGCTGGTCTTACAAAAAAAATTAACGGAACAACAATATTACATTCTGTTTCACTTGAATTACCCCCGGGAAAGGTTCTTGGTATTATCGGCTCATCAGGCGGAGGAAAAACAACATTACTGCTTTCTCTTAGCGGTCTCTCTGCTTTTGATGCCGGAGAAATACGCATAAATGGAAATGGAATTAGCCCTGCCGATTTTTCAAAATCCAATCCACGACTGCTCTCCTACAGAAAACATATTGGTATAGTGTTTCAGCATTTATATCTGTTTCCGCATCTCTCCGTAATCGGGAACATTATCGAGGCTCCTGTTCATGTGAGCAGGATTCCGGCAACAGAGGCGTATGAAAAAGCCATAACACTATTAAAGCGGGTGGGACTTTCTGCTCATGCAGATAAATACCCTGAACAACTTTCTGGCGGAGAACAGCAACGCGTTGCTATTTGTCGGGCTCTTGCGATGAATCCCTCTGTTTTACTGCTTGATGAGCCCACCAGTGCGCTCGATCCGAAACGAAGTGCTGATATACGGGAATTATTGATTGATTATGTTGCGGCGGGAAATACTTTAATTGTTGTATCACATTCGTTAGGTTTCCTGAAAGGTTTTGCCGACTATCTGGCGTTTATGGATCAGGGTGAGATAATTGAATATAACACCGCAAAAGAACTTCTCGAATCACCGCAAGATGAACGGACAGCCCATTTTCTTATGCACTCAGCCTGAAATGATTGTAAAACCGGAATTATTTTCTTCCGATAACTACCTGAACTAATCCGAATGTGAGCAGGTGACGCTCGGTTGAAGAAAATCCTGCATTCAGCAATAGTTTTTCGAGATCAACATTTTTGTCAAATTCTTCAACTGATTCAGGTAAATATGTATAGGCTTTCGGGTCTCCCGAAATAATTCTTCCGATAAGTGGTAAGACTTTTTTGAAGTAAAAATAATAAAGAGAACGAATAAGAAAACTTTTCGGCATACTGAATTCAAGAATTGTTACCTCTCCTCCTGCCTGCAAAACCTTTCTGAATGATGAAAAAGCCATTGGAATGTTGTAAAAATTCCTGACACCAAAAGCCACTGTAATGTTGGTGAAAGATTCATCCTTAAATGGCAAATGTTCTGCTACCATTTGGACATTTTTTCCGCGAATCCAGGAACTCTTATTACTAAATTCCTTAAGCATCACATGAGAAAAATCTGCTCCTACAATGGAAGAAATGCCTAGTTTTTCTGCCGCAATTGCAAAGTCACCTGTTCCGCAAGCAACATCAAGAAGGCGGGCATCCTTCGTGAAATGTGTCAGAGAAAGTGCTTTCTTTCTCCAATAGAAATCAATGCCGGCACTTAGCAGGTGATTGAGAAAATCATAGCGGTGTGCTATGGCATCGAACATTCGTTTTACTTCTTGTTTTTTTTCCTGTGCTTCCATAAGCTATTCTATTTGGGGAAGACCCCTGAAGCGTTGTAAATAATTGAATATAATTTTGCCTGACCAGAGCGATAATACCATAAAGATAAGGCCCCCAATTACATCAATAACATAGTGGTAGCGCAGGTACACAGTAGAAAATATAAGCAGTGACCCGTTAATCAGTTGAAATGTTTTTGTCGGAGCTTTGAATTTCACTGCCAGATACATTGTTATTGCAGTCATCATAGTATGCCCGCTCGGGAATACATCTCTTTGAACAACTTCAATAGGGTTAGGAGTTCCAAAAGGTATCGACTCGCCTGTGTTAATCCACTCACGGAGAAAGTTTGTAAGGAACAATCCCGGGAGTTCGGTATTAGTTGCAGAAAAATCGTGAAGTGTAAATCGCGGACCAACAGCCGGCAATAGAAAATAACCAATATATGAAAGAAAATATCCGAAAATAGTAGAGTAGGCAACATATTCTCCTTCCAGATAACGATTTTGTCTCATCAGAGCCAGAGCAAGTATTATCGGCAGAAAATAAAATGTTGCATAGACTATCTGAAGTAACTCTGTCAGCAAAGGATGAGAATAATTCGACAGAAACTGTGTTGGGTGAACTCCAAATAGTGCGTAATCAATTTTTATCAATAGCTGGTCATAGTCATAAACCCGAATAGGTTTAATTATAAAATACAACTGCTTAAATGTCAGCAGAACAAGAGGCGGCAAATAGAGATAGTGAAGCATTCGTAAAAACAGACTATCGTTTTTTAGATGTGCCAACGCAATGAGTGTAATACATGTGATTACCAGAGCGTTGATACATAAAAATAACCACCAGTAGTGTACACGCTGATAAAATACTAATTGTGTTAAAGTAAGCAGACTATAAAAAACCACGACAGCAGTATCGTGGGGTTTATATATTTTGAATAATTGCCGAAGTGCGTTCATCGTGGAAGAATCAGTCGCGTTTATCCAGTTTACTTTCTAAAAATTTTGCTAGTATCCGGAATTCATCAACCGAAAGAGTTTCAGCCCGCCGTGTGAGGTCTATGGGAGAGCCAGCGAAATCCAGATTATTAAATATACTGTTTTGTAAAGAATTTTTCAGGGTTTTTCGTCTGTTGCCAAAAGCCGCTTTTACTGTTTGAATATATAATGCTGGCGGGAACTCATTTTCTATGCTCCGGAATCTGATATGAATGACTGCTGAATAAACTTTAGGTTTCGGAAAAAACACATTTGGAGAAACCTTAAAGCAATAGGAAGTTTCGGCGAAAGCGCCAAGCACCGCTGAAAGAATACCATAGTTTTTATTGCCGGGTTTTGAAGTGATGCGAACGGCTACCTCATCCTGAATCATTAAAACGGCATCTTGAATGATAGAGGCATTTTCAACAAGTTTGAAAATAATAGGTGAAGTTATGTTGTATGGTATATTTCCTGCTATTCTCAGTCGCCGGTCATAGTTAACCAGAAAATCCTGTATGTTTGTTTCAAGAAAGTCTCCATGAATAACTTTTAACAGAGGATGATAATTTTGCAAAGTAACAATAACACGCCTGTCGAGTTCAATAGCAGTAACTGCAACTCCTCTCGAAACAAGCTCAAAACTTAGCGCACCGGTACCGGGACCGATTTCAATTATTGACTCACCAGGCAATGCTCCTATCTCATCGGCAATTTTTCGGATGATGTTCGGATCGCGAAGATAATTTTGACCCAGTTTTTTTAATGGAATTACCTTGTTATTTTTGTTTTTATCTGAATTATTCATTTCTTTTCCTGTGCAAAATACCCCATAAAGGGTAATTGCCCAAATAGAAAACGGCTGTATAAAAATAAAAACAGAGAGGCGCCAAAGTGCAAAAAGATTATATCATCAGTATTGATTTGGGTGGCACAAAAATACTTTCCGCTGCGTTAAACTCCCGTGATGGAATTGTTCATCGTTTCAAAAAATCAACCAAAGCAAAATCACCTAAAGCAGATTATGGCCGTTTGATTATGGATAGTGTAAACTCTCTGCTTATGGAATCCGGTATAGACGAAAAACATATTCGTGCAATATGCCTGGGAATCCCGGGTTCTGTTAATCCCGGTACAGGCGTAGTTGGGTTAGCCCCGAATTTGGGTTTGAAAAACTATAATGCTAAAGAGCAGTTGCAGAAATACACGAGCATTCCTGTTCTTATTGAAAATGATGTAAACTTAGCGGCTCTTGGCATCTTAAATTACGGCATTGCACAGGGCAAGAGAAATGTACTTGTAGTATTTTTAGGTACGGGTATTGGAGGAGGACTGGTCTTTAACGGAGAACTTTATCGCGGAAGTTCGTTCGTTGCGGGAGAGATAGGACACATGCCGTTTATTGATAATGGTAATCTTTGCGGATGTGGTAAAAGAGGATGTTTTGAGGCTCATGCCAGCCGCACTGCCATAGTAAATGCAATAACCGCTGAAATTAAAAAAGGTAAGCGTAGTAAGCTTGCCCGGTATGTTAAAGAAAACAAGCAGATAAAAAGTAAAGCGCTTCTCGAAGCTCTTGAGGCAGGTGATCCGTTGACGGTGAAATATGTTAATCAGGCTTGTGAAGCTGTAGGGAAAACGATTGCCGGCATAAATAATTTGCTAAATCTCGATCTCATCGTTCTCGGTGGCGGAGTTATTGAAGCGATGCACCAGCATATGATGCCTCAGATAAAAAAAGCATTTAATGAGCATTCTCTTAAAGATTCAAAAAAACCCACCAAAGTGTTGGTATCTCGTCTTCTTGATGATGCCGCTATTTATGGCGGTTTGGCATTAGCAAGGGAATTTCTCGATATAAAAGTCTGATCCTTCTTAACTAAACTGGTATTATTCCTTTTTCCGGTTTGAAGCAATAACAAAGAACAGGCGTTTTTATCGGAACTGATTTAAACACTTTAATGTTGTATCTTTGCAATGGTAATTTATGTTTGATTGTATGAAAGGGAAATGAAAGTATGGCTTTTAATCCGGCAAAATTTACAGTAAAGGCGCAGGAATTAATACAGACAGCGCTTGAAATAGCACAAAATTATAGTAATCAGATTCTTGAACCCGAGCATTTGCTTGCCGCTTTGGTTCAGGAAAAAAACAGCCTCTCGGATAATCTCATCCAGAAATCAGGTGCAAACTCCAATAAAATTAAAATAGTAATTTCGGAACTGATTGATAAATTGCCCAAGGTTACAGGAGCAAGTTTTACCAATCAGCAGATGTCTCATAATACCAGCCGATTATTTGATGAGTCGCTAAAAGAAGCGAACACTCTTAAAGATGAGTACATATCCACTGAACACATACTACTTGCTTTGGCAAAAGACCCGGGTAAAGCCGGGCAGTTGTTACGGGATAACGGTGTTACTTATGAAACTCTGCTTATTGCATTAAAAGATATCAGGGGGACTCAGCGCGTTACAAGTCAGATGGCAGAGGAAACATATCAGGCATTGAAAAAATTCGGCAGAAATCTTAACGACCTTGCCAAAGCGGGTAAACTTGATCCGGTTATCGGCAGGGATGAAGAAATCCGAAGAGTGCTTCAGGTACTTTCACGAAGAACAAAAAATAACCCTGTTCTTATTGGCGAACCGGGTGTAGGTAAAACAGCTATTGCCGAAGGTATAGCCCATAGAATTGTAGCCGGCGATGTTCCGGAAAATCTGAAATCAAAATCTATTGTATCGTTAGATATTGGGGCTCTGGTTGCAGGAACACAATTTCGTGGTCAGTTTGAGGACAGAATAAAGGCAGTAATAAAAGAAGTAATTGATTCGAACGGAGAGATCGTTCTTTTTATTGATGAATTACATACCCTTGTGGGCGCAGGCAACGCCGAAGGCGCTGTTGACGCGGCAAATATTCTTAAACCGGCTCTTGCCCGCGGAGAATTGCATTGTGTCGGAGCAACCACACTTGATGAATATAAAAAGTATATCGAAAAAGATGCGGCACTCGAAAGAAGATTTCAACCGGTCTTTGTAGATGAACCCTCTCCCGAAGATGCTATTTCTATTCTCCGTGGTTTGAAAGAGCGTTACGAAATTCACCATGGCGTGCGGATAACCGATGGCGCCATAGTTGCCGCAGTACAGCTCTCTTACCGTTATATTTCGGACAGGTTTTTGCCGGACAAAGCAATCGATCTCATTGATGAGGCGGCATCCCGACTTCGTATCGAAATTGATTCAATGCCTGAAGAATTAGACACGGTTGAGAGAAAAATAAAACAATTGGAAATAGAGCGTGAGGCATTAAAGCGGGAAAAAGATGATGCTTCAAAAAAACGATTGGAGGAACTCCAAAAAGAACTTGAAGAAGAAGCTGAAAATCGAAATGCACTTCGTGCAATCTGGACCGCAGAAAAGGAAAAAATACAAAATATTCGTAAACTGAAAACGGATATTGAACAACTGAAACTGGAAGCAGAAAAATATGAGCGGGAAGGTGACTTTGGCAAGGTGGCTGAAATACGGTATGGAAGAATTACGGCGCTGGAAAAAAGCCTTGCTCAGGAGTCGCGACTGCTGAGTGAAATGCAAGGACACAAAAGATTGCTGAAAGAAGAAGTGGAAGCTGAAGATATAGCTGAGATTGTAGCAAACTGGACCGGTATTCCTGTTACTAAAATGCTGGAAGGTGAGAGAGCAAAGTTGTTGCGTCTGGAAGAGGAACTGCACAAACGGGTTGTTGGTCAGGAGGACGCAGTGATTGCTGTTTCCAATGCGATAAGGAGATCGCGTGCCGGAATGCAGGATGCGAACAAACCTATCGGCTCGTTTATTTTTCTTGGAACAACCGGTGTAGGGAAAACCGAACTTGCACGGGCGCTTGCTGAATTCCTGTTTGATGATGAACACGCCATGGTGCGTATTGATATGTCGGAATATATGGAAAAATATTCGGTAAGTCGGCTTATTGGTGCACCTCCCGGATATGTCGGGTATGAAGAAGGTGGTCAGTTAACCGAAGCAATACGCAGAAGACCATACTCAGTTGTATTACTCGATGAGATTGAAAAAGCGCACCCCGATGTATTTAACATATTGTTACAGGTATTGGATGATGGACGACTAACGGATAATAAGGGCCGGACAGTTAATTTTAAGAATACAATTATCATTATGACCTCGAATATCGGCTCTTCTCTTATACAGGAGGAGCTTGAAAAAAGCGATGGAACCAACATTGAAATGGCGCTTGGAAATCTCCGGATTGCGCTTAGCGAGTTGCTGAAACGCACAATACGACCCGAATTTCTTAACCGTATTGATGACATCATTCTATTCCGGCCGCTGAGTAAGAGAGAAATTCGTAAAATTGTCGATATTCAACTCTCCGGTGTTATTTCTATGCTTGCGGAAAAAGGCATTTCGGTTACTTTTTCTGATGAAGTGAAAGATTGGCTTGCAGAGCTTGGGTTCGATATTACTTTTGGGGCTCGTCCCTTAAAGAGAACTATACAAAGGTTTGTAATCAATCCGCTATCTACAGAACTACTCGCCGGCAGATTTTCTGAAGGGGACTCAATTTTTGCCTCAATCGGAGATGCCGGTAAGATCATCTTTAATAAAGAATAAAAATTATAAGGGACTATAATGCTCCCTTATGAATCAAATTAGCTTATTTTATTTAAATTTTTGCCTGCCTTAAACTGGCAGGCAATACTTTTTTAAATAGAATATTTTTTGCGGTAAAATGGGGAATTCAGCTCCACTAACGCTTTTCCCACCAGCTAATATAACTCTCCAAAATTATGCATTAATACCTGATGCTTATTTTTTATTAAAGAAGCGTTATTCCTTAACCCTGAAGGAGCGGCACAAAATTATCTAAAGGTATATTGCTCGAGGTCTTAAGTTTCACTTCTGAGGAGCTTGGTGATGAATTATGTTTATTTCGGCATCTTTGCGTAAATTTCCTGAAACAAATATCAAAAAAAGAAAGTATAACTGAAGTTGAGTGACAAGGATTTGCTCCGATGCACGGATGAGGAGTTGATTCTGCAATTTCAGGCGGACGAGGATACCGCTCCGTTTGAAATTCTGGTTCAGCGTTATAAAAATCCGCTGATGAACTTTGTTTTTCGTTTTGTAAATGACTATGAAGCCGCAAGTGATATAGTTCAGGAGACTTTCATAAAGGTATATAGGAATAAAAATTCCTATAAAAGTATTGCAAAGTTTTCTACATGGATTTATACAATAGCCGGCAATCTGGCGAAATCGGAATTACAGCGGAAAAAACGCAGAAATATTTTCTCGATTAATTCCTATGGTGAAAACAATGAGGAAACATTCGATATTCCTGATGAGTCGCAGGTTCCCGACAAAATTGTTGACAGCGGCGTAAAAAACAAAATGATTCAGGACGCGTTGATGAAATTACCTGAAGTTTACCGTGAGGCGGTTATTCTGAGAGATATTCAGGAGTTTTCGTACGAAGAAATAGCAGAAATGTTAAAACTTACCGTGGGTACTGTTAAATCGAGGATTAACAGAGGCAGATCTCAATTACAGGAACTACTTAAAGATATTTACAAGGAATAGATGGTATGAGTCAGGATAATTTACACGATGACGAAAAACAGTTTGAAGATGTAATAGCCAAATTGAAGAGTCTGGAGAAAGTAAGCGCTCCTCCCGGATTCGAGGCTAATCTGATGCGACGAATAAATCAGGAAAAATTCGCCGCTGAAGAAAAACAAAGCTTTTGGAAGAAGTTTTTCACATTTCGTTATCTGGTACCATCCACTGTTGGCGTAACTGCTGTAGCCGTAATAATTATTTTGTTGGTCAATCAGACAAATCTTGTGGAGAAACGCACTACGAGCGATATTGAAAATTTTGGTAATCCGCCGGTGATTTCCTCTACACAGGATGAATCCTCACAAAAGGAAGGTGAAGTGAAAAAGGAATCCGTTCCGCAAAATACAAACTCAATGCCTGTTGCAAAAGAGAATACTACGCCGTCGCCGGAATCGAAAGACACGAAACTAAAACTCGATGAAGGCAAAGCTCTTCGTTCAGGTGCCTCTCCCCAATTACAAAAATCTGAAGAGACGGAAATCCAGATATCGGATCAAACATCGGAAGAAGCCGTTCCCGATACACTTCAAAAAATGAAAGATAAAAAATCGGTTCTGAAAAAAGATACTACTAAAACCTCCGGTAAGGATAAAAAGTAGGTATTTTCTTTATGCAGTTTCTTTTTTGTGAATGAGTGGGAAGATGTAAAATTTTACATTTTCGTGCTGATTATTTTCGCTTAAATTCCTCCAGAAACTTTATGCTTCCCGTGTGTGTTTTAGAATATTATGAACAGAAGAAAATTTATCAGAAATATTTCCATTCTATCAGCAGGTTTAAGCCTGCCTTCGGTATTTGCAAAAGTTAAGGAAACTCCACGCGAAGGATACTCAAAACCCGACCTCAGCAGTTGGAATAATGATTCTATCAACACTTTGTGGATAGGCCATTCTACGATGCTTATAAATTTTTACGGGAAAACAATTCTCACCGACCCTGTTTTATTTGAATATGTCGGTGTGTATCTGCTCGGGATGACATTTGGTCCCCGCAGATATTCGGCTCCTGCATTAGAATTTGAGGATATACCGAAACCAGACCTTGTTCTTCTATCGCATGCCCACATGGATCATATGGATTATAAATCACTTGCCGCATTAACCGATAAATTTCCGGGTGAAATTGAGTGCCTTACTGCTTTTAACACAATGGATGTAATAGAAAACCTCGAGTGGAAATCGATACGCGAACTTGACTGGGGAGAAGAGACGGAGCTGTGCGGAATAACTATTAAAGCACAGGAAGTGAAGCATTTCGGGTGGCGTTATCCATGGGAACGCGATCGCTCAAGAGGATACAAAGAAAACGGAAGAAGTTTTAATGCGTATTATCTTAAAAGAAATGGTAAGACCATTCTCTTTGGAGGCGATACAGCTTATACTGATCTGTTTCAAAAATCAGGTGAATCTGTTGATATAGCAATTATGCCTATAGGCGCATACTATCCGTGGCGGATAAACCATTGTACTCCGGAGGAAGCTCTTCAAATGGCAAATGATGTTAAAGCAAAAGTTTTTATTCCCATACACTTTAAAACTTTCCGTCAGGGAATGGAGCCGCCGGAAGAACCAATGAAATTGTTAACCGACAACCTGCATAAGTATGAAATGAATCTTGGTGTAAGGGATATAGGGGAGGTATATTCTCTCAGCTAAAAGTATATGCTGAAAGAATGATCATAAGAGCAGGTTCTTTTCCATTGTGTAATGTGGTATGGTGACCTCATAATACATTTCACTCGTTACACTATACCCTAAGCTTTTATAAAATTCTATGGCAGTGTCTCGTGCGTGCAGAATAATTTTCTTATATCCGTTTTTCAGTGCAAATTCTTCAGAATGTTTTACCAGTAATTTCCCGATTCCTTTGCCTTGAAAATTTTCTGCAACCGCTACCTGACGCATCTGAACCGTTTCATTTTCTAATGGTTTCAGGAGAAGACAGCCGACAATTTCTCCCATCCGCTCGGCAATAAAATGATATTCATTACTTTCGGCGCTTAGCTGTTCCTGAGAATAGTTCAGCCCTAAAGGTTTTCGGAGCACTAAGTAGCGTAAATCAACGGCCTTTTTATAATCAGGTGAGCCGTGTTCAATACGGCGGATGTTTATCATGAATCTTATGAGATGTGGAAACGAAAAAGCCGCTCATCGAATTTGAATTCCGTGGATGAAACCACTTCAATTTTGGAAGCGGCGGGATGAGCAGGGTTAAGAAGGTAATTGAAACTTGAAGGGGCAACAAACGATGGCACCTTTAATGCTACATGGGTATTTTCTGAAATAAAATTATCACCGATTTTCTTTAATGTTTCAATAGACTCCGGTTTGTTCCACTCCCGGGGAATAGCATTTCTTTCAATAATAGCTAACGGTTCATCGGGGACAGAAATTTCCAGAAGGCTGTAATCGGCAGGAACAAAATCAAGCGGCGTATGAACCATAAGTTCAAGAATACATAGTGCAGGGTTTTCACAGGTGTATATCATCTCCGTGCCTTCAGAGTTCCATCTGCCGGGCGCTTTTGATGCCGCTTCAGGATTCAACTCGCCTGAAAACCGATCTTTAACAATGCTATAGACAATCATGCAAATACTCCGAAAGAAATCCTCATTAGCTCATCTTCAATAATTTTTCTTCCTTCTTTATTATTAAGTAAAGTCGCCGGTGCAATATTACCTAAGGAAGCATTTGGAATCATAAGCCAGTTTTTAAAGTTAGTTTTCGAACCAAAAACAATTCGTCCTTCGTCCATAAGATGTTCAGGAATCTGCAAGGATTCTATGGAGAAAATTGTTTCAGTGGGGTAAAGTTTCTTTTCGGGTGTAGTCTGAAGGTCAGTGAAAGCGGTAGAATCATTGTCGGAGTTGTTGGAAAAATCTACAAAATTACCGGGATTGTATTTTTCATTTCGTTTCTTTGCACGGGGAGGTTTATTTTCATCATCATGCGAAAAACCGCGAAATTTTTTTTCTCTCTCATCATTCTTTACATATTTATTGTCTCTGCGGTACGCATACTCAGGTTTTTCTCTATCCCACTCTTTATCGCGTAGCGAAGATCCTTTTTTCGACTTTCCGGAGGAAGATTTTACCGATTTCCCGAATCGTCCGCCATTCTTTTTTGTTGTAAAACCGGTATCCTTAAATTTTCTACCACCGCCGGATTTTGAACTGAATGATCTGCGCTCTTTTTTCTCGAAGTTGTATGCAAAACCTGATACATTGTTTTCTTCCCGATTGAAATTAGCTTCAAAACCGTCGCTTTCATCCGTTTTCTGAAATACACCCGGTGTTATGGTATTAATACGGCTCTTTTTACCAGACGGTGAAGAAGATTTTTTTCCACGGCCGCCTGAATAGGAACCATGCCTTTTTTTTGAAAACATACAAATTATCCTTTGGGAGAATTTTCTATTAAAGTAAATAAATTCAGCACAAATCGAAGAAGGCTGCCTCAGGAGCAGGGAACGATTGGTTTTCCTTTAGTTATAAACTGCTGATTTTTTTTCTGGTGCACCCTGGGGGACTCGAACCCCCGACCAATAGATTAAGCGTCTACTGCTCTACCAGCTGAGCTAAGGGTGCACAGCAAAAATAATGAATTTCGTTCACCTGCCAAAAGCTATTTATCGCTTTTCAAACAGTAACAGCAAGTTTTCCGGAATTAAGTACTTGATTGCCTTTAGAGATAACATTTTTTGGTATTCACTGACAGACGGATTTTGTTCAGGTTTGCTTTGTTAGCAGATTATCTAATGGCATTATTCAGGGTGGAGATGTTGAAAGATGAAATATCAATGCAAATGGCACATTATATTTCAAAAACATTCCAATAGAAAGTTGGATAGTGAGAAAGCAAGGAAGGAAGTGTTAATAATGTCGGTACAAGTAAAGAAAAGGGGGGGATTGATGGACTGTTTCGCAATCTTCTGGATATTGACACCACAATTCCAATTTTTAATGCATGATTCGGTTTAAATAGAATTTGAACTTCTGACCTGCGGTTTAGGAAACCGAAACGAAAAGAAGGAGAAAGTAGTACCCCGGAGAAGATTCGAACTTCCGACCTGCGGTTTAGGAAACCGTCGCTCTATCCATGCTGAGCTACCGGGGCATATTCAAATATCAAAAATAAAGATATTTGTAAGATTTATAAAGGTAAAAATGATGATTCGTAATGACTCTTAACATGAATAACTCATAAAAGTTTGTTTCTAAAACAGCTTGTGTAAAGAATTACAGTGATTCGCTGAGTATTTTAGCTGACTTTTGCAGAGCTTCACTGAAGTTTTGTATTGTTTCCGGAACAGAGTTGTAAAATGATGATAGAGATATTGTAGTAATATCGGAGGGAAGTTTACGGAGCACATCAAGTTCAAAACTCCCGCAAATAAGGAATACTTTTTTCTCTAATCGTTTCGCCTCACGCAAAACAATTCCTGTTGCTTTATTCATAAATGATTGCTCATCAAACTTACCTTCGCCGGTTATTACGATATCACAACTGGCAATTTTTTCTGTTCCGCCAAGAGTTTTCAGAACGAAGGCTTCAGAAAACTCTAATTCCGTTTGTCCTAAGAGAGAAAGTCCGACGGTGAGACCACCGCCGGCGCCGCATTCTTCTGTTGGGTATTTCAATTTTCCGCTTTGCTGAAGAAATGCGGATAAATGCCGGAATCCGGCCTCCATTAACCCGACATCAAGGTGGGAAGCGCCTTTTTGTGGTGAAAAAATTCTTGTACAACCATTTTCACCATAAAGCGCCGCAATAACATCCGGAATTAATTTTAGGGTAAAAGAGAGGTTTTCTGATGGAAATACTATTGTATCTGCCTTAATAAAATTTGCAGGAAAAACACCAAGTTCATTTTCTCCCGAGAATAGCCGCAAGCCAAATACTGAAGCGGCGCCGAGTCCCATATCATTTGTCGCCGTTCCGCCAATTCCAATAATAACAGTATTAACAGTCAGGTTACCTGACCGGTTCTCTCTATCAATTTGATGCAGGAGGATACCAAGAGCTTCGGAGTTACAGTATATCGGATTGCGTACATGCGGCGGTGCCAGTTTTAATCCTATTACCTCTGCCGATTCTATTATAACTGTACCGGATGATGGTATGTAGTTTACCGGGATACTTATTGCCTTGCCATCATAGATGCGGGGAATAGTATATTCCCTGACGATGTGCTCTGTATTAATGCTACAAACACTTCTAAAACCATCGCCGCCATCGGAAATTGGAAAAATAACAGGCTGTGATTTAATGTAACCGGCAAGAGCGGAGGCAAAATTTGTACAAACGGTAAGTGAATCCGCACATTCTTTAAAGCTATTAAATGCCACAAGAATATTGTGCGACGACAACTTTATTCTACTCCCCAAAAAGCGAATAAATATTTTTCAGAACAGTATCTGCCTGTATTCCACCTTCACCAACAAAACTGCATTTTTTAGGGTCTCCGGGACATTTTGTAGCACAATACTCTTTTTCGGGCAGAATAAAATGAGCCTCATTTCCGACTGGTCCCCATAGCGCCGGCTCGCAAGCCGGTAAGGGGCAGAATACAGAAAGTGTTTTTACTTTCAATGCCGCAGCAATATGCATTGGTCCGGTACTACCGGAAATTAACAAATCACAGGCGGCAATGTTAACAATTGATGCACGGAGTGGAATACCGGCATTAACAAAAATTTCTTTAGGCAGATCATTCATTTCAGGTGGAATATCTTTATCCGTTATTATCAATTTTAAGTTATTTACATTCAGTAAATAGCGTGCAAGCCGTGCATACTCTTGCACGGGCATATTAGGTGCAGAGTTTCCGCTGGAGTAATGAATGCCAATAATCTTTTCACCATTAGGAGCTATTTTATTTCGTAGTGAAACAGAGTGCTGTTTTTCATTATCTGTGAGATAAATTTCGCAGATAGGGGCACCGGGATTAATGCCAATTTTGCGTAAAAAATCATAGCAATAGTCGGCTTCACTGCGTGGAATTTCGTATTTTCGACGGTAAACGCTTTTTGTATTTGTTATAAACTGATAGAATTTATGACCGACGCCGATCCTGTTTTTAATTCCGGCGGCAAAAAACAGCCAGTTTATCCGCTCATTCGGTAGTAGTGAAAAAGCGAAATCGAATTTTTTTCTTCGGATGGCGGAAAGATTTTTAATAAAATCTCTGAATGTTCCGTTATCATCGTACAGTAATATTTCATCAACAAATGGATTATGTTCATAAATAGCAGAGGCATATTGCCGTACAAGCACTGCGACATAAGCATCCGGGAAGTTTTCCTTCAGTATCCGTGGTATGGCAGTAGAAAGCGTAACATCGCCCAGTCTATCGGGGCGGGATATAATAAATCGTGGCATTATTTGAATAAATGAATAAAAATATTGTTCTCCTTTCATCGGGTCATCCTCCAACCGATGAGAGAATTTTTCATAAAATCGGAAAATCTCTTTGTAGTGCCGGTAACAAAGTTACAATTATCTCCTCATACGCATCAAAGACGGGTGAGGAAGATGGTATTCGCTTTCAGTGTTTTGACGGCTCTTTATTATCGCGAAAACAAAGGCACAAAAAAATTTATAAACTACTTTCCAATATACAACCGGATATAATAATCAGTTCAGAAGTTATGCCGTTGTTTCCTTCGGTACGATACCGGTTTTTTCATAAAACTGATGCCAAAATACTACTTGATATTACTGAATGGTATCCTGAAAATGTGCTTATGAAAAAATCGCGAAGTGCCCGGTTCTTTTTCGCTCCGCTCCTATATCTTCTTCTCTTCATTGCTGTCCGGCTGGTGGATGGGTTTATTTATGGTGAGAGCCGTAAGCTTCAGCGTTATCGTTTACTTGCACCCGGAAAACCTTATTGGTATGTTCCTTATTTTCCGGTGTTAGCACTGTTGAACAAAACGCCTTTCCGACGGCTACAACCGGATTCGTTAACATTATGTTTTACCGGTATTTTAAGCGAAGAACGCGGATTTCGTCGGTTTATTAATGCCGGTCTGGAGTTTGGGAAGAGAAATCCACAGGTAAAACTTCGGTTATTGGTAATAGGCGAATTTATCAGGACTATTGATTCAGACAGATTGTTACCGAAAATGCTCGAAGCAGGTTCTCAGGTGGAATTGATAATAACCGGAAGGTTATCCTACGAAGAATTTCTTCAGAAATTATCAGAGGCAGATGTATTTCTGGATTTACGAGATAAAAATTTTATTTATAATAATTCTTTGCCCATAAAAATATTTGATTATCTGGCAGTCGGAAAACCAAGCATTTACAGTGATATTGATGCGTTGAAAGAAGTAGAGCCTCTGCCGGAATGTATATTCAAAGTTCATCCCGATAACACGGAGGCTGTTGTACAAAGAATAGAGTTCTATCACAATAACCCGGAATTGCATGAACAACACAGTCAGCAGGCGCTTGTACTATCACGGAATTATTATAATTGGGAAAAGTATGAGCCGACATTAATCCGACTGCTGTCCGAAATCTGAAATTTTTTATTGAACTTTCATACGAACATCCACACAAACATATTCACCGCCGGTTGTCAGAATAAGCGGATTCATATCAAATTCAAGCAAAGCGGGAAAATCGAGAAACATTTGTGCTGTGCTTTTAATAATTGAATGCAGTGTAACCAAATCTGCCGGAGTTTCGCCACGCACGCCTTTGAGTAACCTGCCAATAGCAACGCTATCAATTAGATGATAAATATCTCTCTCAGTAAGAAATGCGGAACACATTGCTGTATCGTTGATGGCTTCCACATATTTTCCGCCGGATCCAAACATCAGCACCGGTCCGAACGAGGGATCTCGGAAACCGCCTAACAATAATTCAAAACGGGTCTGAATAAACGGCTGAACGAGAAAAGAGTTGATAGTAAATCCTTGCTCAATTGCTTCTGTAGTCATTGATGTGCAAACTTCAAGAAGCTCATGTGCATTCCGGATATTAAGTCGTACAAGATTTTTATCAGACTTATGCGTAATGCCATTTGCAATTCCTTTTACAACAACGGGGTAGTTAAGTTTCTCTTTATAGTTTTCAGTTCCGGCGGCGGGAATAACCTGAGACTCAACAAGTGGCAAACCGTATTTATTCATAATAGATGCAATTTCATTGGTGTCCAGAAATGAATTCCTGACAGCGGTTCTAATAGTATCTTTTGGCAGGAGCCCTTCAGATTTATCTCTGTTCCTAAAGGCAAGTAAATTTGCAATAACCCGTGCAGGATCCTCTACTCTTCTGAATATGGGAATCCCGAATCGTGATTGTGTTTCGTAATTTTGCCAGAACTCAGGAAGAGGTAAGGCAACCTGATAAACGGGCTTAGTAGATGTAATACTGTTTACTGCTTCAATAACGGGAAGAGCTGGAACCATGACAGGTTCAACAAAGATTGAAACAACGGCATCGATATTTTCGTCGGCAATGAGCAATTCGACGGATTTTTTATATTGGTCGGCGGTTCCACCGGGGAGTAAATCAACCGGATTATTTACACTGCCCTCGGGATGGACAAATTCTCGAAGTCGGCTTTTGGTATCGGTCGAAGGATCAGTAATTACCAAGCCGGCTTTTTCCAGTGCATCAACACATAGAATTGCAGGACCACCCGCATTAGTAACAACGCCAATACGATTTCCGGCAGGTAACGGAAAATATTCGAATCCCTTAAGTGTATTGAACATTTCGTCAATATCATATGCGCGTATAACACCAAATTGTCTGAGAAGGGAATCAACAACACGATCACTGCTTCCGAGAGCGCCTGTATGTGAAGAAGCCGCTCTCATTCCTCCGGAAGTCCTGCCCCCTTTAACAATAACAAGGGGCTTCGTTGTCATACCTGAGCGATATTTTCGCAACAGTGTTATGCCGTCAACAAAACTTTCAAGATACATCGCAACAGATGTAATATTATCGTCAGTTAACCAAAACTCCAAAAAATCATTTTCATTTAAATCAGCTTTGTTTCCTACACTGACGAAGTGTCCGAATGAAACACCGGAAATACGCAAAGAATTTAACACCGCCGCTCCAAGGGCTCCGCTTTGCGACAGAAATGCTGAATGCGCTTCTTTTGGATGTTCAGCGACAAAAGTGGCATTAAGCCGGATAGTACTAAAACTGTTTATTACCCCCATACAGTTTGGCCCAACCAAATGCGCTCCCGACTCCCTGATACGACCGACAAGTTCAATTTCTTTTTGTTCGCCTTCCTTACCGGTTTCTTTAAAGCCGGCAGTAATAAGAACAAGCGATTTCACACCTTTGGCTAAAAGTTGCTCAATAGTTTCCGGTACGAATTGTTTTGGGACAAGAATAATAGCAAGATCAATTACATCGTTAATTGAAAGTATATCGGGATAACACGGATACCCCAGAATTTCCTTAGCCTTTGGATTGACGGCAAAAATCTTTCCGGTGTAACCGTAACTTTTTATTGTTCGTAATAACTCATAGCCAATAGATTTTTCTTTTGATGATGCTCCCGCTACACAAACAGAGCGGGGATAGAAAAAATTCGAAAGCGGATTATATGATTCCAGCGTGTGACCTAATCTTCAAAATATTTTTTAATATCATTATGATTTTTTGTTATACTAAGAATGAGCATAAGTTTTATCCGTGCTTTCTGTCCGTTTAAATAATCAGCAAAGATAACACCAATTTTATGCAGCCATTTTCCGGCGCCGGGGTAACCATAAATATCCAAAGTTTCACCGGCCGGGCATCGGGAGACAAGTACAACAGGAATGCCTTTAGAAACAGCATACTCAATTCCGTTAAAAGCCGCAGGAGGCACATTTCCAACCCCCATTGCTTCTACCACAATACCATGAGCGCCTGAATCTGCACTAAACCTGAAAAATTTATCATCCATACCGGCATAACATTTCACAAGATCCACATTTGGATCAATTCCACGATGAGGAATAGTTTCCAGCTTGCGGGGGAGACGGTTATACCACACGCGGCCGTTTTGCACAAAGCCCAGCGAGCCGAAATCAAGACTGCGAAATGTTTCTATATTATCTGTATGTGTTTTGGTTACTTCCGATGCGGCGTTAATTTCACCATTTAGACAAACAAGTACACCAAGATTACGGCTGTTCGGTTCAAGGCAAATTGTTATCGAATCTCTCAGATTCCGGGGTCCGTCCCAGTCAGGTTCCGAACTGTTTTTCATTGAGCCCGTGAGCACAATCGGAATAGATGTTTTTATGGTTAGATCGAGAAGATAAGCTGTTTCCTCAAGCGTGTCGGTTCCGTGAGTTACCACAATACCATCAGGATTCCTCTTATTGATAAAGTCCCGGATTGTATCTGATAAATTGAGCATCAGTTCGGGAGTCATGTGGGGACCGGGGTATTTACCAAAATCGAAAACCGAAAGTTTTGCTACATCCTGAATGCCGGGAATGAGCTCCAGTAATTCATTTCCTGAAAAATGTGGAACGGCTGCCCGGCTTTCCGGGTCTATTTTCATTGAGAAAGTCCCGCCGGTAAATATCAGTAATATGTCTTTCATAAATAAAGAAAAGTATTTTCACAAAATTACGGATTTTTCCCGTTTCACTTTCAGTGACATAAAATTCCTAATATCCGATAGAGAGGCGTAAATAAAAGAAAATTTCTTATCGGAACTATGATTTTTCTTTCGGGTTCGATAGTGATAAGAGATTATTGCTTAAGTGATAATTTTTTGGGTAAATATGAACGAAGTATTTCCCTTATTCTCCTTTTTTGGAAGACTAATCCCCCAGGTTTTATACATGAATTATCCTGCCCGGCTTATCGTCCACCTCCGGTATTCTCCGCATAGCCCGCCACAGTTGTTCTTCTGTTTCTTTACTTCCCATTCACCTCAGCCAATCTTCTAAGGCATCGCTCGTAGGAAGCTTAATGTCTTTGAGCATTTCCTGAAATGCTTCATAATGTACGGCTTCATCCATAAACATATACAGCAGAGGCCTTGTTTTTATTATCTGGTTTAATAACCAGACAAATGAACCACATTTGGTAAATGTGGTTTAATTTGAACCATGTTTTGCAGTTAAAATTTTGTACAATTCTATGTTTTTATAACTGAATTGGTTGCAACTTTTAATTCTGCTAAGGCACGGCTTGCAGAAATTGTTTTCTTTAATATTTTTTTGTTTCAATTTCTGCTTTTGGTGGCAGTATTGGTAAAGCATTATATGGTTGTTCAGGATTAAAGGCGTTCATATCTGTTTGTTATAGTTGTAAAGTATTTTCAATATTCTTTCACAGAATTCCGTAAAGGATTTTGTATTTAGTGTTGAAAGATATTTTTCAAATACCACTAAAAATTATATTTATTCAAAATTACTGATTTTTAAGTTTCATTATATTTTTCTGAAACTCCTTAAGTTTTATTATAGCGTCTTTTATTTCTTGTTCGAAAACCGGAGTAGTGGTGAGATGTGCACCAATATTCAAAATACGATCACGCAATTCGTTAACATCTTCTGCAATTTTAATTAAATTGTTAATTTTAACCTCATATTTAGAATAGTTAATTTTATACTCTCGCAAAAATTTACCACAGACTTAAATGCAATATCTTTTTCATTAACTTCTTGTAGCTGTACTGCATCATTTGCTAATTGATTTTCTATAAATTCATCCTAAAATCCGATACATAGGCGAAAATTAACGGAAATTTCTTATCGAAACTATTTGTAAAGCATAGGTAAGAGACAGTATTGGTTTGTGTTACTCAACGCCTAGCGCAAGTTTCATGTGCGCGAAATGATGACGGCAATGCCAGTCATAATTACCTAATGCCTCAAATAAAGTAAAAGTCTTTTGTCTTTCAGGGTGATAGAATGTACGCTGAAAATCATTAGGATCCATTGCATTCAGAAGAGCAGTCCATCGTTTGTGAACACCGGAAATTATCTGAAGTGAAGGCTCAGGAGAAAATAATGATGCATCATACATTTCAGCCCACTTTTGTTCAATATACGGCTTTATAACGGGGTTTTCTTCTGTAAGGGCAAGTTTAAAGCGTATAAATGCATTCATGTGGCTGTCTGCACAATGATGTATCAACTGCCGTGTATTCCATCCGCCGGGGCGGTACACTTTCAGTAAATCCGGTTCATCCTTATTAGCCAGTAAACCATTGACCTGCTCAGGAAAATTAGCAATTGTCATGGTAAATCTTTCTCTGCTTTCCTGAGAAAATGCACCTGCACCGGTAAATTTTCCTATGGGATAACGAAGCGTATCATCAGTTTTATTTTGCATTTTGGCGTTCTCGTAAAATTTATGAGGCAAAATAAAGACATAATACCGTACTGCAAAGCGAAGTTTCTGCGCTGTACAAATCTTTCCGCTTAAAAATGACGACAATTGCCTATATTAGGTACATTGAATAAAACAGGTGAAGAAAATGGTTTTTGGTGCAGGTGCTACCGAAAGAAAAATTAAACAATTCTGGGAGTGGTTCGCCCGTGTGCAAGAGAAATATTTCAATGATTTGGAAGGTACTGCTGAAGCATTCAGGGAGCTCTCAAATCGGATGAAAAAAATTCATAAATCACTGACATTTGAGTTCAGTTCGTACAATGATGACGGAACGCGGGAGTTTATTATTTCTGCGGATGGAAATATCCGGGCATTCCCAGATGTAGTAAAAACTGTGGAACTTGCACCACCACTCGGAAAATGGAAAATAATTGCTTTCCGACAACCTAAACGGGAAATCACCTCAATAGCATTGAATGATGTAACAATTGAGCTTGATGATGTTTATTTTCAGGCCAATGAAAACGGGAGTAAACTTGATGTTGTGATATTTTTCAGAGAATATGAAGACAACGGTTTTTTCCGCACTCTTGCTTTTATTGTGCTTGAGATTGTTCTCGGTGAGTATGAAACTGAAACATACATTGGAAACATTCACATGGAGAAAATGCCGGAACAAATAACTGATGAAATTCAACCAATAAAGGAATTACCATTATTTGTTGAAAAAATAAAAAACCTTGCTATTCATTGAAAAGAGAGTACTATGTGAAAAATCTAAGCAAAATAAAGTAAGGGATTGCGGGTTACTTTCTTGTTCGGTGATCTGAAATTTAATATAGGGCAAAATGATTGAATTACCAACAAACCTCTAATTGTTTATAAAACATACTACAAGCTTGCCGTTATTGTCTGCATCATTTTGTTGCAAATAGTTCTTGTTGTGCATTTGAAAAGGTAGAATCTTTTGCAAGTTTTCGTTTTATGTTAACATTTGCGTCTTGCACATGAGCATGACTTAGCGAAGAGCTTTCAACTTTAACAAGTTTCTTATCATTCATTTTTGATTGATTTAATCTTATTTTACTTTTATTTTCAAAGACATCTTTTTCAATATCAGGTTCTTTTGGAATTAAATTTTTGTCAATTAATTTTACTCGTTCAAAATCAATATTCCTTAATGGATTCGGGATAAAAAAGTATTTTGCAAGATTATTCCAGTCATTATTTCTAATCGTAACAATATCGTTCAAATAAAAACTAACCCAGCTTTCACCTAATTTAAAATTAGGTAGCGTTCTTTCAAGTTTTTGTAGAGATATTTCTACATATTTTTTATCTAATTCAAATCCTATATATTTCCTACCAAGTCGTTTCGCTGAAATAGCTGTTGTTCCAGTCCCGGAGAATGGGTCAAGTATAATATCATTTTCATCGGTAGTCATAAGAATTAATCTATCCATTAAATGAATTGGCAATTGGCAAGGATGGAGGTCTCTTTTTGTATTATGTTTAATTCTGTGAATATCGGTCCAAACATCTGAAACCAAAGGTCCAAAAGGATGTAATCCATTTTTCTTACCACCATAATCTTTTAACAGATAACCGATTTTTCTATCTCGTTTATGTGGATGTCTTAACTCATAAATTTTTGCACATTTAGTATCTTTAGTGTAAAATAAAATACCATAATGAGCAGGCTGTAAAGATTTTCCCATTGGTGCGGTTGGTGCATCCCATGCTATCCAATGTTTGAAATATGCAAATTTGTTTAAATAAGATGCGTAATAAGTTAACCACTTGGGTATATTATGGAGAAATATTGAACCAGTTGGCTTAGTTACTCTTACCATTTCTGAAATCCATTTTTCACACCAATCAAGATATTCTTGAAATTCAAGGCCATCTCTATAACTCGAATATTTCTTCTTTAAATTAAAAGGTGGATCAGCAAATGTTACATCAATCGAATTATCTGGAATGTTATTGAATAATTCTAAACAATCGCCTAGCAAGATTCTATTTGTATAATTTTCTATCATTTTTTGAAAGTTTCAATTAATAATCGTTCGAACCTTTTTAATTCATCATTATGAAATGTAAATACATCATCATAAGCTGTTACCATTCTCTTTAAATCACCTTTTCTAACATACCAACCTATGCCATCAATGAATCCAATGAAACTCGCATTAGGGTAATGTTCCTTTATTAAACTATCAACAGAAATCTCAGTTTTAGCTTTATCTCCTTGTCCCGAAGATGTTGTTACTAAGAAAGAGCTTTCTGCAATTATCAATGGATTTTTCTTATTTGGGATAATAAAATCCATTGTTCTCTTGTTGTCAGGAGCATTTTCAATAAGTTCGCTTAAGTCACCTGTTTCAAATGTAATTCCAAGTCTATCTAATATTTCAGCAACAAGAGTTTCAGGATTATTTTCTTTCCTTCCAGAATAACTACCTTTTTCCTTATACCGAATAAGAGTATCCAGTAATTCAGGAATTTCAAACTTTAGTTTTGAAATGCTAAGTTTTTTTAATTCAAAAAGTGGGATCGTATTAGCTAAAAAAGGTATGGATGCACCTTCAAAGAATAAATTGACAATACCCCTTCTGAAATATTTATTTTTCTGAATAAATTTCAATATTGTGTTATCAGACCACTCCTGAATATTATCAGGATTTTTTTCATTATACCATTTTTCTTTAAATACAAGTTTGTTTAGTTCAGGATTGTCAACTATGCGAATTATTGTTGTTAAACGCTTTAAGTATTCATTTGAGAAACCTGTCAAAGCTAATAATGCTCTAAGTCCATTCTCCTTATCATTTAATAGCCATTCGAATATTTCTTTCTTTAAACCTTCTGTTTCAACTTTGTTTTTTACGATTAAAAGGGTTTCTTTTAGTGAAGTGATATATCCTTCGTAATTTTCTTCAAATTTTGAGTCGAAGAAATAAAATGTATTCTTCAGGATTACAGTTAAAAATTTATCGTCGAGGCTTTTTGCCATATCAGTGTTTTTCAAAAATTAATACATATTCTTCTTTCATCGTGTTTCTCATTCCTTTGATAGGTTTCAAAATACTTTTTACTAATGGCATATCATATTTCTTTGCTGAATTTATCACCGTTTCTTCCAGTCTGATTCCACCAGTCTGATTGGTATTAGAACCTATTATCATAACAAAATATTTCCCTTTTTTCAATACCTTAGAAACTTGCAAACAAAATGAATCCATGTCAGCAAAATAGTTTTCGAGTTTTTGATTTTTTGTTTTTCCTTTAAGTCCTATTAGTCTACTTTTTAATTCGGTAGTGTCATAACCTAAAAATTCTAATTGGTCTTTGTCATTCTGAACATAATCAATTGCAAATGAATATGGGGGAGAAGTTATCACACAATCAACGGAATTGTTTTCGAGGTTGATATTCAAAGCATCCGACTCAGATAAAACATTAAGTTTTCCTATTTTATTCTGGTCAAAATACTTGTT
>CAYTLQ010000142.1:0-17022 GCA_964438715.1 uncultured Ignavibacteriaceae bacterium | reverse complement strand
CCGTTTATCATTTGTATTAATCACCTATATAACATTTTTTCATAAATTATTTACAAAATCACGAGGCACTGCGGCGGTTTTTAAGAACTGTTGAGAATTCAGAGGCATAGATGTTTGCAGGTCCAGATTTCCCGACGATACCAGATTTGCAATCATAACATCATGGCCTTTTACCTACTCGGCTGTCTGGAAAGCATGCTCAAGTATTACAGGATTAATCTTACCGGGCATAATACTTGAGCCTGCCTGTTTTTCAGGAAGAATAATTTCACCAATACCGCCATACGGTCCCGATGAGAGAAGGCGTAAGTCATTACACAGTTTCTGGATTGATACAGCACCTGCTTTAATTATTCCGTGAACTTCGACAACAATATCCAGATTTTGGGTATTTTCAATTAAGTCTTCAGCTCTTGCAAGAGGCAAACCCGTCAGCGCACGAAGTTCATTCATTACAAGGGAAACAAAACTACTGTTTGCAGCTATTGAGTTTCCAATAGCCGTGCCACCCAAATTCACTGAACGAAGTCTCTCCTCAGCATTGTAAAACCTCCATCTGTCCCTGGCTATTGCCTGAGCGTACGCCCCGAATTCCTGCCCCAAAGTCATTGGTACGCCGTCTTGTAATTGCGTCCTGCCGAGTTTCAAAATGCCGGCAAATTGTGTTTCTTTATCTTGCAAATCTTTTTGCAGGTTTGAGAATGCCTCCTGTAATTCTCTCAATAAGGCAATTGAAGCCGCTTTAAATGCCGTTGGAAATGTATCGTTAGTGGACTGATTTAGGTTTATGTCATCAATAGGGTGAATAATCTCATACTGTCCGGGAAGAAAACCGCCTTTAATCAAAGCCAAATTCGATATAACCTCATTGATATTCATATTTAATGAGGTTCCTGCGCCCCCCTGATATGGATCTACAGGAATAAGACGATAAATATCACCATTGTCGTTTGTAATTTTTTCTGACACCATTTCGAGCAAGGTATCTAACGCATCCATTATAAGAGCATATTTTTCATGTCCAAGTAATTTTAATTTGTGATTTGTAACGGCACACGCTTTTTTCACAAGAAGGTAATATTTAATTAAATATGGATTTACCTTTTCTCCTGATGGCGGAAAATTCTGAAGAGCTCTTTTTGTGTGTATCCCATACAACTCATCGGCAAGCATCAATTCACCAAGTTGATCTTTTTCTTTTCTCATAGGTTTTCAACTATTCGTTTATGAGAAATTTATCAAATTATGTTCCATTGAATTGAGTCACAGAATATCATTGTTTCTCATCAGCTATTGTTGAAGGATTCAACATTTTTTATGTCGATTTTTTTGTCACTCAATAATTAACAATAATTGATAAAAACGCCTGATTCTCTTATTCAGGAAAAAATTTTGTTTTGTGCGTTTTTTTTGGAAAAACAAATTGGCACGAATTTAGTAATCATTAAAATGTTCCAAAAGGAATAATTTGAAAATGTTTCAAAAGGAATAAAATGAGTTTTCAACCGTTAGAATTTGTCAGCGAACTAAATAAACATATCCCTGAAATCAGAGAATCATTACCCGGCACAATGAATGCATATCTGCACTTTAACCACGAGGTATTTGCAGAAGGAAAGTTGACATCGCGAACAAAAGAGCTAATTGCACTGGCGATAAGTCTAAGTATTAAATGCCCTTACTGTATTGCTCTGCATGTAAATAAAGCTCTCGAACTTGGCATAACGAAAGAAGAAATGATGGAAGCCGCCGCCGTAGCCATTGAAATGAGTGGAGCGCCGGCAGTTACCTATACTTCCATGATGTTAAAAGCAATTGAAGAACTTACTAATAAGAAATAACTATGTATTTTATAAATGAAGAACTAATTAACTCGCTAATTGAAAATCCCAATCTTCAGGATGCTGTGCTTCAGCGTGAAATAATTCAAAAGGCTCGTGAAGCAAGGGGGCTCACTTTACAGGATGCAGCTGCATTATTACAAATATCCGATTTCGAATTATACGACGAATTATTTCATGCGGCGAAAGAAGTGAAGGAAAAAATATACGGCAACCGATTAGTGCTTTTTGCACCTTTGTATTTAACAAATCTCTGTGTCAATAACTGCTTATACTGTGCTTTCAGGATTGATAATAAAGAACTTGTGAGAAAATCTCTTACTCTTGAGGAGATTGAAGAGGAAGCAAGAGTACTTGTTCAGCAGGGACAAAAGCGTTTACTTCTGGTTTGTGGTGAACATCCTAAAAAAGCCAATACAAAATTTATCGGACAGGCAATAGAAAAAATCTATGCTATAAATGAGAATGGCAACAATATTCGCCGTGTAAATATTAATGTTGCTCCGTTAACAGTTGAAGGATTTAAGGAACTCAAAAGTTTTGGTATTGGCACATATCAGATTTTTCAGGAAACATATCATTACGAGACCTATAAAAAAATGCACACATCCGGGCCAAAGCAAGATTATGCATGGCGATTGTTTGCGATGGACCGCGCACTTCAGGCAGGAATTGACGATGTTGGTATAGGTGCATTGTTCGGATTAGCAGATTATCGTTTTGAAACTCTCGCTCTCCTTTCACATGCATTCGATCTCGATTTTCGTTACGGTATCGGGCCTCATACAATTTCCATTCCCCGCCTTGAGCCTGCACTTAATGCACCTGCGGCGCTCAATCCGCCGTTTGCTGTTGATAATCTTGCATTTAAGAAATTAGTTGCAGTTATCAGGCTGGCAGTGCCTTACACCGGTATCATCCTTTCGACCCGGGAACGGGCTGATGTACGAAGAGAATTGTTTGAGGTTGGGGTTTCGCAGATTAGCGCCGGAAGCAGAACTTCACCCGGCAGTTATAAAGAATCTCAGGAGTCTCTGAATGAGCATCAAGTCGAACAGTTTCAGCTTGGCGATCACCGCTCCCTCGATGAAGTTGTTGCCGATGTTTGCAATTTGGGATATATGCCAAGTTTCTGTACGGCATGTTACCGCTCCTACCGAACAGGTGACAGATTTATGGAATTAGCGAAATCCGGTAATATTGGTAAAATTTGTGTTCCCAACGCGCTCGCAACTTTTAATGAATATCTTATTGATTATGCCTCCGATTCAACTAAAGTAATTGGGAAACAGGCTCTTGAAAGAGAGCTTGAAAAGCAAACTCCCGCGATCAGAAAAAAGACTGAAAGTATGATTGAACGCGTAAATAATGGTGAAAGGGATGTTTTCTTTTAATGGATATTACTGAAAGAGTATTACAACTCCATACGCTAGTTCATCGGGAAGTATTTAATAAAGAAGATATTATTTCTTTATTGACTACCGAAAGCGTTGAAGAGAAGCAGTTTCTGTTCCGCGAGGCAGTACGAGTCAGGGATGAATATTGTGGGGCAAAAGTTCATCTGCGCGGAATAATTGAGATATCGAATCATTGTATTCAGAATTGCTTGTACTGCGGTCTCCGTAAAAGCAATACAGTTCTGCCTCGTTACCGAATGACGAGAGATGAAATTATAAAAACAGCCGGAGTAATTCATTCTCAGGGAATAAAAACAATTGTTCTGCAATCCGGGGAAGATTATCATTACACCGGAACAATGATTGCAGATATTATCCGGCAAATTAAACAGGAATTTGATTGTGCTATAACACTTAGTCTCGGAGAACGACCGTTTAGTGATTACGAAATGTGGTTCTCGGCCGGTGCTGATCGATACTTGTTAAAGCACGAAACAGCTAACAACGATATCTATCGTCGGCTTCACACTAATCAGAATCTGGATGAGAGGATAAGGCATCTTGAATATTTGAAACTGATTGGTTTCCAGGCAGGTAGTGGAAATATTATTGGATTACCGGGGCAGACAATTGAAGATATTGCAGATGATATACTTCTCTGTCGAGATCTCGATGTGGATATGGCCTCTTTTAGTCCTTTTTTACCTTCTTCCAATACTCCATTAGCAGATCATACTCCCTGTTCTGTTGACCTGACACTTTTAACAATGGCAATCGCCAGAATAGTACTCAGGAATGCCCATATTCCTGCAACCTCGGCGTTAGCTACACTAGATGAACAAGGGCGCGAAAAAGGAATTATGGCAGGAGCAAATGTTGTTATGCCATCCTATACGCCTTCACCATATCGGACAAAGTACAATATTTATAATAATAAGATATGTATAACAGAAAATCCTGAAGGTTGCCTGCCGTGTCTTAAGATGAGGATTCTCTCAACCGGCGTTAGTATAGCTGAGGATTACGGTCATTCATTAAAGAAGATTTCGTTACGGGTGTAATCAGTTCCTAAACAAATCAACTCCACCATCATTTGCACCATCCGAAATTTTGGTGTAGAATGTTTCATCCATAACAGTCTCATAAGTAAGTGGATTTACATAACGGGCGTTTATTTCCACAGAGTTGTCTTCATAGAATCTGAAACGGACATAATTCAGTACATAGCCCCTCCGTGGATGATGGATAAGTTTTGTTTCAGATGCAGATATAAATGCTTTCTGATTCCTCACAGTTCCAACTGCAAAATATTCAAATTCACTTATCTGCATTCCGCCAACAGCATCAGGAGCAACTGTTTCAGTGCTATCAATAATTAATTTGCATTTCGCATAATAAGCTATTACTGATACCTGCTTACCGGATTTCAGAGCAGTAAATAACTCACTAAAGTTTTGTAACTTCTCACTTTGCGGAATTGCATTCGTAGAGAAAATAAATAGTCCTATGAGCAATATCCAAGATTTCATTAGGAATCCTGTTTTTTTGTTACTAATTGAGGTAAGAGGGACTTCGTAAGCATACCCGGAAAATTATTTACGCCTCCGTTGCTTTGTTTCTTCTTTCCGTCTTTTCGGTATAGAAATAAAAAATGTACTTCCCTTTCCCGGTGTACTTTCTAACCAGATTTTTCCACCAAGTTTTTCGAGAAATTTTTTTGATATTGAAAGACCCAATCCACTTCCCTCATATTTTCTTCCTAAACCTTCACTTGCCTGCCGGAAATCCTGAAATATTAATTCGAAATCTTCCTTTTTAATTCCTATCCCGGTATCCTTAAAGGAAATGAGAACATCGTCTTTCTGATTCATAATTTTCACTTCAACGCCGCCGGTTACAGTATATTTAATTGCATTATTTAACACATTCGAAAAAACCTGCTTTAATAAACGCTGATCACCCGCGGCTACAACAGGTTCTTTAGGTTCAGAGTAGTGAAGATAGAGATTACGATCTGCCGCAATTTTTCTATATGAATTAACTTCGGGAGTTAAAACTTCCCTGATATCAACATCCGAGTACTGCACTTTAACCTGATTAGCTTCGAGTGCGGAAAGATCAAGTATAAGATTAATGGTATCAGTAAGCCTCTTCGCTCCATTATTAATTATCTCCGCAATCTCAAAAATCTCTTTATCTGGTGCCATATCTTTTAACATATCAGAATATCCGAGAATACTTATCATAGGAGTTCTGAGTTCATGGCTCATGTTTGCCAGAAAAGTGTTTTTCAAATTGTTCATTTCCCTCGCCTGATCGCGCGCCTTCACTAATTCCATTTCAATGGCTTTGCGATCTGTAATATCAGTAAGTATTCCTACCGAACCTACGAGCATCCCTTTTTCATCGTACCAGGGGTAGGAATGGTCTTCTATCCACTTGTATTGACCTGATTTTGTTCTGATAAGATAATCAGCCCGGTAATCGCCCTTTTCGCCGTAGGTTCTTTTCCAGGAATAATTCCCGGCTTCAGGCAGATCATTTCCCGCAAGTTCCACACGCTCTATAAGATTAGGAAGACGAATTTCATTAATTTCTGCCGCAGTATATCCTGTAAGTTTTACTATAGCAGAATTCAGGTATTCAAATTCCATTTCCTCAAATCGGAATCTATACAGAACATCACCTGTAGCATCTAACATAAACCGAAGTCGTTCTTCCGACTCAAAGAGGTGCTGATACACCATCTTTCTTTCCGAAATATCTTCATACATTGCAACAAAGTGAGTAATTACCCCTGTGTGGTCATATATGGGTGATACAGACATTATCTGCCAAAATAACTCACCGTTCTTTTTTCTATTTTCTATCTCACCCTTCCACCTGCGTCCGGCTAAAATTGTTTTCCAAAGATTTTTATAAAAATCATTGGGCATTGTCCCCGATTTCAAAACACTCGGTTTCCTTCCCTCGAGTTCAGTGAGTTCATAACCGCAATTGCGGGTAAATTGCGGATTTACATAGCAAACACAACCACTCAGATCAGTAATCATTATTCCGAATCCACTGGCATCTACAGCTTTTGCAAAAATCTGTTGTTCTGCATAACCTGATGCAATCGTATCGACACATCGCAGATCGATGAAGTATTGTTTTCGTTCTCCCGTATTTTTCGATCGCCAAACGCGTGCATGATATGCTGAGTATTCTTCACCTTTTTTTATTCTGAGAAGAGTTTCACCTCCACCAAAATCAATTATAGATGCTATAGTTTCAGCTTGTGTCTCTCCTATTACCCTGTTAAGTCTAATATCTGTTTTCCCTGTAACACCAAAATTGAATTCCTGCAAACAGGCGGAACTGGCAGCTATAATGCACAGATTTTCATCAACGCAAAAAATTATACTCTTTTCAAAAACTTCTGAGAAATGATTGTCTTCACTCATTCGACGCCGGTAAACGAAATACAGTTAAAATTAAATTTTAACCTGAAAATAAGAAAATACATTAAAAAATAATTTGATAGTTTACAGAATATATTTTGAAGAGAATTTATAAATCCCCTTCCTTAACAAGTCCTTAACCCCAATCACTTAATTGCTAACAAGCAATTATTTCTATTTAGAATGGAATCTCTTTTTCTCGAAAATTGGAATGCCCGGATTGCGATTTTAACACAAATTCAAAGAATTAAAGTGGCAAGAAAGTTGATATTTATAAATATCAGGTTTTAATGTTATGATTTCTAATTCACAAAATACCGAATACCCTATCAGAATTGCAGCACGAATGCTGAATATTTCCGTACACACCTTACGAATGTACGAAAAAGAAGGCTTAATACTCCCTCGCAAGAAAAAATCAGGGCACCGTGTTTACTCACTCAGCGATATTTCACGGCTGGAATGTATCCGCTCAGGAATAAGGGATAAAAAACTTACCATTCCGGGCATAAAAATGCTTTATGCGCTTATTCCTTGCTGGGAAATTACCGGATGTCCCCCGGAAAGCAGGGAAAAATGTGCTGCATTTACTTCTCACGATAGTCCATGTTGGTCCTTTAATCATCTTGATAATTTCTGCACCGGCAAGGATTGTATCGAGTGTCGTGTTTACAAAGAATTTTCAGAATGTAGTTCAATTAAAAATTCAATTATCCGTTTAACGAGGAACAAATGATTACCCTCTCCCGAAGAAAATTTTTGAAAGTTACCGGTTTCACTCTTGGCGCCGCGGCAGTCGCCGGTACGGCAATATCAAAAGCAGGTGAACATATTGTAAAAGAAAAAGGTATCCGTAAGGTTCCCACTTTTTGCGATATCTGTTTTTGGAAATGCGGTGCTATTGCTTATGTAAAAGATGGTGAACTCTGGAAAATTGAAGGTAACCCGTTAGATCCACTAAGCAATGGCAGATTATGCCCGCGAGGAACAGGCGGCGTTGGTGCATATTACGATACTGATCGGCTTAGAACTCCCCTTATTCGTAAATCGATGAGAGGAAAAGAAGAGTGGGTCTCAGTTACATGGGATGAAGCTCTCAGTTACATAGCTGACAAAATGATTACCATAAAGAAGAACTACGGACCCGAGGCGATGGCTCTTTTCAGCCATGGTATAGGTGGAAATTTTCTCAAGCATTTGTTTAAAGCTTATGGTTCACCAAATATATCAGCCCCATCATTTGCTCAATGCCGTGGTCCCAGAGATGTAGGATTCAGACTAACATTCGGCGAAGATGTTTCTTCTCCGGAAAGAACTGATATAAAAAATACCCGTTGCCTCGTTCTCATTGGTTCGCACCTCGGTGAAAATATGCACAACACTCAGGTTCAGGAATTTGCTGAAGCGGTTGGTAATGGCGCTACAGTAATAGTCGTTGATCCAAGATTTTCCGTTGCGGCTTCAAAAGCACAGTATTATTTGTCAATAAAGCCGGGTACGGATTTAGCATTAATCCTTGCATGGATGAATGTTATTGTTTCCGGGAAACTCTATGATATAGATTATGTTACAAAATACGGATTCGGTTTTGAACAGTTTGCTGAAGAAATTAAACAATACACTCCTGAATGGGCGTATGTTCAAACCGGTATAGAGCCCGAAAAAATTCGTGCCACCGCTTATGAAATGGCAAAGAATAAACCGGCAACTTTGGTTCATCCGGGCAGACATGTAACCTGGTACGGAGATGATGCTCAGCGCAGCAGAGCCATTGCGCTCTTAAATGCTCTTTTGGGAAGTTGGGGAAGGAAAGGTGGATTTTACACTCCCGTTAGTATGGATGTACCTGCTTATCCCTATCCTGAATACCCGCATTCTGAAAGAGGTAAAGTTGACAACCCCGCACACAAATACCCATTTGCTCACGAAACTATAACCACGGGTATAAGAGAAGCAACACTCACGGGAAATCCGTATCCGGTAAAAGGTTGGTTCGTTTACGCAACAAATTTACTTAATGCACTCCCAAACGAACAGGAAACAATCAAAGCAATTCAAAATCTGGATCTTATGGTTGTTATTGATGTTGTTCCAAGTGAAATTGCTGGATGGGCTGATGTTATTCTTCCCGAATCAGTATATCTCGAACGACACGACGATCTGAATGTTGAGTGGTTCAGGACTCCATTTATTGCCCTTCGACAACCGGTAATTGACTCGCCTCACGATCAGAAACCGAATTGGTGGATAGCAAAAAAAATTGCCCATAAGCTCGGTCTTGGGAATTATTTCCCATGGGAAAATATTGAAGAGTACTTTAAAACAAGACTCGAATCTGCAGGGTATTCTTACGAGGAATTAAAAAAGAATGGAATAATCAGAGGAGAAAAACAACCAATATTCTTTGATGAAGGAGTAGAGCCTGTATTTCCAACACCATCCGGTAAAATTGAATTTTACTCTACACAACTTGCAGAAGCAGGATTCGATCCGGTTCCGAAATTTATCCGGCACCCGGAACCACCGCCAAATTATTTCCGACTGCTTTTTGGGCGTTCACCTGTTCATTCATTCAGTCGCACGCAAACTAATCCGTTACTACATGAAATGATGAGTGAAAATGAGGTTTGGGTACATCCATCAATTGCGGCTCGCTTTGGTCTGGTTAACGGCACCTATACAAAACTAAAGAATCAGTCGGGTGTTATTTCAAATTCAGTAAAAGTAAAAGTTACGGAAAGAATTCGTCCCGATTCTGTGTATATAGTTCATGGTTTTGGTCATAACGCAAAACAACTGAAGCGTGCCTTTATGAAAGGAGCCAGCGACTCCCAGTTGATTACCGACTATAAAACTGACCCGCTGATGGGAGGAACAGCAATGAATGTAAACTTTGTAACTTTTGAAACAGGAGCTTAATATGGCACGATTTGCAATGGTTATTGATACAAAGAAATGTGTCGGGTGTATGGATTGTGTTGTGGCATGTAAAACAGAGAATAATGTTCCTGAAGGCTTTAACCGTGACTGGATTACTCAGGAGGTACGAGGGTTAAATCCCGATTTGTCACTTGAGATTCGTAGTGAGCGTTGTAATCACTGTTCAAATCCGCCGTGTGTTACTTGTTGCCCTACAGGTGCCAGTCATGTTCACGAAACCGGCGGAGTTGTTCTGGTTACTCATGAAAAATGTATTGGCTGTAAAGCATGCCTTGCTTCCTGCCCTTACGATGCGCGGTTTATTCATCCGGAGGGTTACGCTGATAAGTGTACATTCTGCATTCACCGAACTGAAAAAGGACTGTTACCTGCCTGTGTTTCTGTTTGTCCGACGCATTGTATGTATTTCGGAGATACCGATGACCCGCAGAGTGAGGTAAGTAAATTGCTTGCAACCAGAAAATATCATACAAATTTGCCTGAGTCCGGCACATCACCTAATATTTATTACTTAATCTGATTGGAATTGAAATGCACGAACTATCAACAACTCGTTTTAATGAACAAATTGATCCGGTAATGCATGTCTGGGGTTGGGAAATTCCTGTCTATCTTTTTCTCGGAGGATTGGTTGCCGGAACAATGATAATTATCGGTTATCTTGTTCTTACAGGAAAAGCCAGGGAGAAGAATAGTATATTCCCTATGTTGCCCGTACTTGGTATCGTATTACTTTCACTTGGAATGTTTGCCTTATTTCTCGATCTGGAGCATAAACTCTATGTGTGGAGATTGTACACAACATTCCAGCCCCTTTCACCAATGTCGTGGGGTGCATGGATTCTTATACTGGTGTATCCTGCTCTCATTCTGGGCTTTCTTTATTTACCACCATTTGGAATTGAAAAAAAGTTTCCGATTATTGATAAGGTATCCAGACTTGTTTCTTCCCATCCGCTCTCAGTAAAGGTACTTTCTATGACAAACATTTTTCTCGGGGCACTGCTTGGTATTTACACCGGAGTATTGTTGAGTAGTCTTTCTGCACGACCTCTTTGGAATACGCCTCTTCTGTGGCTGTTATTTCTGCTTTCAGGTCTCTCATCAGCCGCAGCGCTTATCCATATGTTAACAAAAAATAAAGCAGAGTCGGAGTTATTGGCAAAAGTTGACAATCACTTTCTTACAGCAGAATTGTTTGTAATTGCTCTGTTAATCATCGGGGCGCTTAGTTCAGGTGCACAACAAATTGCGGCAATTCATCTACTTATTACAGGAGCGTTCGCACCGGTTTTCTGGACTTTTGTGATAATATGTGGAATCATCTTACCACTTATCATTCAGAATCTTGCAGTGCGTCATATTGTTGTGCATACACCTGTTGCACCTATTTTGGTTTTACTTGGCGGGCTTGTATTACGATTTGTTATCGTAAGTGCAGGACAGTTAAGTCACTGGAACATTGTAATTAAATAGTTTGCATTATTATCACGGAGAATCTTTATGACAACATTAAACCACACTATTACGGAGACGGTTCAGGAGAAGGAGTCAGCTCACTCCACTGTCGTAAAACCGCAACCGTATATGAATCCATACCTCGCAGGTATAGGATTAGGATTAGTATTATTAGCCGCATTTGTAATAATGGGGCGTGGACTCGGAGCTTCCGGCGCTTTTTCTACACTGGTGTCTTCCGGGGTTCAGGCTGTTTCACCTGAGCATGCGAAAGCAAACCCATTTTATTCTGAATACACCGGCGACGGTTCCGCCAGTCCGTTTAAGGACTGGCTCGTTTTTGAAGTTATTGGCGTCATTATCGGAGGCTTCCTCTCCGGAGTTCTCGCCGGCAGAGTAAAAAAAGATATTTTCAAAGGACCGCAAATATCAAACAGAACCCGATTGCTTTTTGCTTTTCTTGGCGGAAGCCTTATGGGCTTCGGAGCTAAATTAGCACGGGGATGTACAAGTGGACAAGCTCTCACAGGCGGAGCGCTTTTAGGATTAGGCAGCTGGGGCTTTATGTTAATGGTTTTTGCCGGAGCGTATGCAATGGCGTATTTTATGAGGAGACAGTGGCAATGAATCTTCCATTTTATAAATTCGGATTTTTTAGTGAAGAAATCAGTCTGGTAATGGCTGTTCTTATTGGAATCGGGTTTGGTTTCTTCCTTGAGCGTGCCGGTTTTGGCAACGCAACAAAATTAGCCGCACAATTTTACTTTAAGGATATGGCGGTGTTTAAGGTTATGTTCACCGGTATTGTTACTGCCATGCTTGGAGTATTTTACCTTTCTTCTCTCGGTTATATGGACTTTTCTCTTATCTACATAACCGATACCTATATTCTCCCCCAAATGCTTGGAGGTTTTATTCTGGGTGTTGGTTTTGTAATTGGCGGCTATTGTCCCGGTACTTCTGCTGTGGCGTGTTCAACCGGAAAAATTGATGGCATGGTTTATCTGGCGGGAGTAATGTTCGGTATTTTTATTTTCGGTGAGATGTTTCCGCTTATTGAAGGATTATACAACTCTACTCCAATGGGTCGTGTTACAATTCCGGAGTTTTTTAATCTCCCGTTTGGAGTTGTTGTTTTTCTGATTGTCTTAATGGCTTTAGGCGGCTTCGCTGGTGCTGAAAAGGTAGAAAAACTGATGGCAGAGAAGGAGAAGAGTAAGTAGTATGAAATGGTTTGAAAATTTCACATTGAATAAAAAGTTAACTTTGTTGGCATTAGGACTAGGCTTTCCTGTACTTTTTATGACAAGTCCTTTAGAAAGCGCTGATGTGACCCTTAGTACAAAAGAACTCGCACTCATTGTTGAGAGTAAAGCAGATCATATAACAGTTGATGAACTAGCTGACTGGATAATTAAGGGCAAAGCTGATTACCGGTTGATTGACCTTAATGAGGAAAAAGTCTATAACGAATATCATATTCCCGGCGCAGAAAATATATCTATTACCAATCTTATGGATGCAGATATTCAACGAAATGAAAAAATAGTATTATACTCCTATGGTGGTATTCATGCGGCACAAGCCTGGTTCCTCTTAAAGGCTAAAAAATATAAATATGTTTACACACTCTTAGGCGGACTTGATGAGTGGAAGGATGCAGTACTATATCCGGTTATTCCCGACAGCATACCGGCCGGTGAAGAAGGGAAATATTATCTGCTTAAAGAACGAAGTGTATTTTTCGGTGGTATGCCGGTTACTTCCGAAAAAACAGAATCTACTGTTAAATCAGCTCCCCCGCTTCCAAAACTTCCGGCACCATCAGCAACTGTACCCGGAGGTAATGCTCCTAAGAAAAAGAAGAAGGAAGGTTGTTGAGTCTCTTAGTAAGGCTGTCGTAAACTGACAGCCTTTTTTATTGTGCGAGTGGAATACGAAAACGGAAATTAGAGATGCAGGATGTGCTTTAATTGCAGTAAGGTACTAAAAATTATTTGTGGAAATGAATATTTAAGTCGCTCTCCAAAGTGCATTCGGCACGAGAAAAAATACTAATAGTAAATAGTAAGAATAATTTTATTTGAAAGATTTGATAAAATGCTGAGGATTTTGTAATTTTAATCAGATAATTTTATCCGATATGAGAAAGAGATGATTAGAAAGCTAATAAAAATAAATGAAGAACTTTGTGATGGCTGTGGTAAGTGTGTTCCTACATGTGCCGAAGGTGCATTACAGGTTATTGATGGTAAAGTCAGGCTGATTAGTGATTTGTTTTGTGATGGTTTGGGTGCTTGTCTTGGAGAGTGTCCCACAGGCGCTCTAAGTATTGAGAAGAGAGAGGCCGAACCGTATGATGAATTCAAAGTAATGGAGAACATTGTACGCGGAGGAAAAAATGTTATTAAGGCACATTTGAAACATATGCTTGACCATCAGGAGCTTGGTTACTACGAGCAGGCGTTACAATATCTTAAAATGCATAACATCGAAAAACCCTCGCTGGATGAAGTTGTAGAGGCGAAACAAGAGTGCGGTTGTCCGGGTTCAGCTATGCGTTCAATAGAGAAGAATTATGCCCCAATCAATGATTTTTCCGGTAGAATTGAATCAAGACTTTCACAATGGCCGGTTCAACTACATCTGCTGGCACCAAATGCTCCATACCTGCGAGGCGCTGATCTGTTACTAACAGCCGATTGCGTTCCTGTTGCTTATGGAGATTTCCATAGAGATTTCTTAAAGATAAATAAAATTGCTATCGCATGCCCGAAACTTGACACGAATAAACAAGTTTACATAGATAAGCTAACAAGAATGATAGCTGAAACAGGAATAAAGAGTCTTACTGTTATTATTATGGAAGTTCCTTGTTGCAGTGGCTTACTCAGTATGGCACAAACGGCAATCGATCTCGCCGGTAAAGAAATTCCACTTTTTGTAAAAGTAATTAGTATCGAAGGGGAAATCATCCACGAACAACAACTTTAAAGACATACAAGCAAAGAACCCACAGAATGAATAGAAAAGCCGGGTGTATTCCCGGTTTTTTTATTTTACTATTCTCACTCCTCTCATTACCAAAACAAATGTTAAACGGTTTCCTGTATTCAGTATTTTCTTTTATTTTTAGACTCATAAATTGTGTGATATTACAAATTGGCCAAAAAATACCGAACAAAACTTACCGTATTCGAAAAGGGAATACTCGATTTTTTTGAAAATTTGGGGAATCTCAATCTGTTTGCATTCCGTTTTTTTCGCTTTTGTCTTGTTCCCCCCTATGACCTGCCTGTCATCCGTCAGCACATGTACGAACTTGGCGTAAAAACTCTTCCGATTGTCAGTGTTACGGGAATCATTATCGGCCTGGTTCTTGCACTGCAGAGCCAACCGGTGCTCGCCCGATTTGGTGCCGAATCATTTTTACCGGCTATGGTTACTATTTCAGTTGTACGGGAGCTTGGTCCCGTGATAACTGCTCTCATTTTTGCCGGAAGAGTTAGTTCCGGTATAGGTGCGGAACTAGGATCTATGCGGGTTACTGAACAGATAGATTCAATGGAGGTTTCGGGAATCAATCCATTTAAATATCTTGTTGTAACAAGAGTTATTGCAACTACATTTATTCTTCCAATTCTCACTATGTATGTTATCATCCTGGCGATACTTGGATGTTATATTGCAATAATACTTGTTCAACCCATGACATTTAAACTTTTTATCGGCGCTGTAATTGAAGCTACGAAATTTGGCGATTTCATCCCCGGAATTGGTAAAACGATTTTTTTTGGCTTTATTGTAGGTATTGTTGGCTCGTTTAAAGGTTACAATGCTGAACGAGGAACTGAGGGGGTTGGACTTGCTTCAACAACATCAGTAGTTCTTTCTTCTCTTCTGATTCTGATAACTGATATGGTTTTAGTTAAATTAACTATTGTGCTATGGCCGACCGTTTAATTGAAATTAACGGACTAAAAAAATCGTTCGGTTCCTTTACCGTTTTGAATGGTATTACTTTTCATGTAGAGGCTGGTGAAAATCTCGTTGTTTTTGGTAAAAGTGGAACCGGAAAAAGCGTATTACTGAAATGTATGGTCGGACTTCTACAACCTGATGAAGGCTCTATTATAGTTGATAATAAAAATATCCTTAACTTTACTTCCGCAGAGCTTAACAATTATCGGAAAAATCTTGGATTTCTTTTCCAAAGCGCTGCGCTGTATGATTCTATGACCGTGCGGGAAAATCTGGAATTTCCACTTAAACGCAATTTTTCTTTTACTCAAAGTGAAATTGACAAGAAAGTCGAAAATGCCCTTGAGATGGTTTCGCTAAGTTCTGCAATAGATAAAATGCCAAGCGAACTATCCGGCGGTATGCGCAAGCGTATAGGGCTTGCCCGTTCGATAATCACAGAGCCGCGTATTATGCTGTATGACGAGCCTACAACAGGACTTGACCCAATTACTTCGAAAGAAATTAGTAAATTAATTCGGGATTTACAGTCACAACTGAAAATGACCTCAATAGCAGTTACACACGATATTATTTGTGCAAAAATAATTGCTGACCGTTCTATTGTTTTGAAAGATGGAAAAATTATTTTTGAAGGCGCACTTACCGAACTCATCGGCTCACAAGATCCGTTTTTGAGAAACTTTTTTAGTGAAGAATATTTTGATGATGAAGGATAAGCATTTTTATGGCCATTAAAACTCATCCCATTCGTTTAGGCGTATTCATTTTTTTTGGATCCGCTCTGATTACTTTGGCAATTTTCCTCATTGGTAATAAAGAATCGTTATTCAGTAAAACATTTTTAGTAAAGGCATACTTTAAAAACATTGAGGGATTGCGAACAGGCGCTGCAGTACGGCTAAGCGGTATTGATGTGGGAAGTGTGAGAAATATAAACATCACTCCCGATTCACTCGGATTAGTTGAAGTTACCCTTCGCCTCGATGAAGATATACATAGATTTGTTAAAACAGATTCACGAGCAACTATTGAAAATGAAGGGCTTGTTGGTAATAAAGTTGTAGTGTTATTGGTTGGCTCCAGTACTGCACCATTAGTACTCGACGGTGGGGCGATTAGAGGCGTCGATCCACTTGGATTCGGGCAGATAATTGAAGAAACCAAAGGCGTAATGGAATACACAAAAGATATGACAAAAAACCTTGCCGAAATTGTCGCAAAAGTTAATAACGGTGAAGGAACTCTTGGTATGTTAATTAATGACCCGCGCCTTTACCATAGTTCAGCAAATTTGGTTCAGTCAGCAGATAATAGCCTTCAGGCGATAACTACTAAACTCGATACGGTTTCTCTTGTAGTGAACTCCCTCCTCACAGGCGTACAATCTATTGTCAGTAATGTTGATAAATTTGTCCTTAGTGTCGATGAAATTGTTCAAAATGTAAAAAAAGGTAAGGGATTGCTTGGAGAATTTCTCGTGCCTGAAAGTAACACTAATCAGGGCTTTGGCACCGTACTTTCCAATCTTGTTGATATCTCGCAAAGTATGAAAGACGGAGCGGAGCGGTTTAGCGAAAATATGGAGGCATTGAAAAGAAATTGGCTCTTCAAAAGTTATTTTGAACAACGCGGCTATTATGATAAAACAACTTACGAAAATGAACTTGATAATTACCTGAAACAGATTAATGAGAGAATTAAAAGTCTCGATGATAAAATTGATGAATTGAAACAACTTCAGAAGAAATAAGTATTGCAAAGGGATACTGGCTTTTACAAACTGAACCATCAGAATTTTCAAGTGATGATCTTGATCGCTCACCAGGGAAAACCACGTGCTGGGATGGGGTGAGAAATTATCATGCAAGAAATTTCCTGCCGGACAGCATCAAAAACGTGGACCTTGTTTTTTTCCATCATAGCAACAGTCGTCCACTCGCTATTGTTGGAATTTGTGAG
>CAYTLQ010000141.1:0-5226 GCA_964438715.1 uncultured Ignavibacteriaceae bacterium | reverse complement strand
ACTCCAAATAATATGAGTTTAACAAATACAAAGTTTATAGATTTTATAAGCTCGAGGAGAACTATTATTTTTGATGGAGCTATGGGGACTCAGCTCCAAAAACTTACTTCTCTGCCATCCGGTTATTGCTTAGAAGAATTGAATATTTCTCGTCCTGAAGAAGTTCGAAGAGTTCATGCAGAATACATAGACGCAGGAGCAAAAATAATTGTTACCAATACATTCGGTGCCAACCGCATACGCCTGAAACTATATTCATTCGAGAATAGAGTACGGGAGTTTAACACTGTTGCTGTTAAATTAGCTCGTGAGTCATCTCAGGATAAAAATATCTTTGTGGCTGGTTCAATCGGACCATCCGGAGAAATTTTGGAACCACTCGGCACACTCGCTGAAACAGATTTAATGAGCAGTGTTCTCGAACAAGCCGAATCATTAATTAGTGCCGGAGTAGATTTTCTTCTTGTTGAAACATTAATGGATCTTCAGGAGCTTTTAGTTATTGTTAATACAATTAAAAGTCATTTTGAAATACCAATTGCGGTGAGCATGTCTTTTGAAAAAGGTAAAACCGGATTTGCAACTCCGTGGGGTGTTACTCCAAAAGAATTTGTTGGTGCTTGTAATTCATTAGGCGTTGTGTTGTTAGGCGCAAATTGTGGAAAGGGTTTCCATGAATTTTCAGAGCTCTCCGAAATTTTAATGCAATTAAGTAAGATACCTGTTTTTCTTAAGGCTAACGCCGGGATACCAATATGGGAAAATGGTATTTCAACCTATAAGGTCTCACCCGAATCAATAAGACCAGATGTTCACCGGATGCTAAAAGCCGGTGTTCGGGGAATTGGTGGTTGTTGTGGAACCACACCGGATTTCATTCGTGTCATAAACAGTTGTGTTTCATCATTTGCTAAAACATGAATTATGCATTAAAGATACAATACAACGGTACCAACTATTGTGGCTGGCAAAGACAGCAGAACGGTGTTTCCATTCAGCAGGTTATTGAAGAAAAACTATCCGTTATATTACGGGAAAATATTTCAATTATTGGTGCCGGGAGAACTGATTCCGGTGTTCACGCAACTGGTCAGATAGCTAATTTTTTTGCACCTGAGATCGATGATCTTAGAAGGTTTCAACATTCCCTTAATTCTGTACTACCGAGAGATATCCTGATAACCAAAATCAAACAAGTACCGGATGATTTTCATGCCCGTTATAGTGCAATAAGTCGGTGTTATCGTTATTATATTTCCACAATTCGTTCTCCTTTCAGAGATAGGTTTTGTTACTTTTATTATCATAAACTCTCACTTGAATTACTTAATAGTTACTCACTTCTTCTTTGCGGTTATAAGGACTGTTCCATATTCACAAAAAATCTGAAAGATAATTCAAACACATATTGTGATATCAAATCTGCATCGTGGAAGGTTATTAGTAATCTGTTTATATTCAGTATTGAAGCCAACAGATTTTTACATGGTATGGTTCGGGCGATTGTTGGCACACAATTAAGCTCTTGCAGGAAAGGAATGTCACCCGATGAATTCTCCAATCTCCTTCAGAATCATGGCAGACATTTTGGTGGTCCTTCTGCACCTGCACAAGGATTGTTTTTAACAAAAGTAAGGTATAAATGAAAATTGACTTCTCCGGTAAATGTGTTCTTATTTCCGGTGGCTCCAGAGGAATAGGTGCCGCCTGTGTAAATTTCTTTTCATCTTCAAGTGCAAATGTTCACTTTATATATAAGTCTGATGTAGTTTCAGCGAAGAATATTCTCAGGATGAATAATAACAGACTGGTTACAGCACACAAATGCGATATTACAAAGGAGAAAGCGGTAAAAAATCTCGTAAAAAAAATAGTTTCCCATAGTGGTCCAATACATATTCTTGTCAATAATGCGGGAATTTGGGAAGGTAATTTAGTGCATAAAATGACTCTTAAGGAATGGAACAAGACTATGGAAACTAATATGACCGGTACATTTCTTTTAACGCGGGAGGTTCTACCCTATATGATGGATAGTGGCTTTGGAAGAATAATTAATATATCTTCTACAGCAGGCCAAAGGGGTGAAGCCGGTCATTCTCATTACGCCGCATCAAAAGGAGCAATGATTTCATGGACAAAATCACTTGCCACAGAGTTAGCGCAGTATGGAATATTAACTAATTGCGTTGCACCCGGATGGGTTGATACTGATATGAGTGCTTCAGTTTTAAGGGACCGTAAACAAATCAAAAATGTTTTAAAGGCTATACCAACAGGAAAAGTTTCAACGGCAGAAGATATAGCAGGAGCAGTGTTGTTTCTCGCTTCCGAATTTGCCGGAAACATAAACGGAGAGATACTCAATGTTAATGGTGGAAGTGTGCTCTGTGGGTGAAATAAGTTAATTTATTATAGTTCCTAAAACACATTAAAGAGAGCAATGGAATTTCTTGCATCATTACACCCAAAAATAGTACACTTCCCTATTGTATTATTTTTAAGCTATGTAATACTTGAATTAGCAGGATTAGTTCTTAAAAAACAAATTCTCTCTGATATAGCAATAGGGACATTAATGTTCGGTCTATTGTTTGCAATTTTATCTGTTTTGTCGGGAGAACAAGCAGCGCGGTTGGCACAACAGAATAAATATTTAGTCATTAATCCACGGTTTTCAGAATTTTATCAAGAGTTAATCTCCCGACACGAGTCGTATGCAACCTACTCCGTCTGGATATTTTCCTTTTTGTGTATCGCAAAGTTACATTTAATAATTCGTACAAGAGTTAAAAAACAATTCATAAAACGATTGCAGTTAATTAATATATTATTGTTGATTTTAGCCATAATTGGTGCATACATGATTTTTTTAACCGGTGAAACCGGAGGAGTAATGGTGTACGAGCACGGTATCGGGACAAAATTATTTACACCGGATTCAACCAAAATTATACCTTGATGCGTACTCGTTTTTTCCTTGTATTAATAAGTTCGTTAGTAATTTCGAATTTACTGGGCTTTCTTTTATTATCATTTGCATATTTACCAGTCGTTAATATCATTGGTTTTCGATTTTATCTACCCATAATTGTTACCACTTTGCTAATTGTAATTTTTGGGAAGCACTTACCCAAAATAGAACAAATTAAACCATACTTAACTTTCAATCTTTTAAGAGATTTTTTTCAGTTAATAGTTATTTTTTTAATTGCAGTGATAATTTTCTTTATATTTCCCTATAAATTTTCCGAACCGGAATGGATGTTTGAATTCGGTTTCTCCTCTATTGTGGATTTCCCATTATACTTTATTTGGAATACTCCGCAGATTCTATTATTACTGTATATTTTAAGTTTTCTACGAAACGATTCGTCAGGTAAATATTTGGCTTACATATTTTTACCATTACTGAATGTATTCCATTTCATTTCATATAATGAGATTATACTGACTTTATTAAATAGTGCTTCTCTCCTGTTATACACCTATTTCATAATTTTTCACATCCGTAAATTTCGGTCATTACCCTCGTTATGTATCGTAGCTTTTACAATTCCATGGTTAATTTTTTTACTAAGCGGAGTCGAAAATCCCACAATTATTAAAATACTTTATGCTTCGAATCCGGTATCGTGGAATGGCTTTATACAAAATTCTCAATTAAATAGCTACTTTCCTCTGATAAGCCTTTCTGCACTGATAATTGTAAGCTGGTTATCTGCCCATTCAAAAAATACGAACGATAATTTCTTCTAAGTTAGTATTTTTACAGTGCTAACTTTTGAAATTAAATAATGCATTTTATAAAAGTCACAACTCTTTTTCTCATATTTACCGGAATTTTATCCGGTGGTGAGCCTCCATCTGATAAAGCCAGAGGTATGTTTTTTTCGGTTGCTGTGGGTCCCCGAATACCTATTGGTGAGTTTTCAAATAATTCGGTACTGGGGTACGGATTTAATCTGGAATTAAGTTATTCGGATAACGAATTATTACCATTCTTTTTATTCGGTAAAATTGGCTTTGAGCAATTTCCCGGTTCACAGGACTTATATCAAATATCTGATTATTCAAGTTTTTCTACAAGCGCTCTTCCCCTCTCTTTTGGAGCCAGATACTATTTTGCTCCGATATTGGAAAACTTCGTCCTTATTTTACCCTCCGTTGAGTTCATGACGCATCTCACAATTATGCAAAAATTACATCAGTTCAAGTCTTCTCTTGGTAAGGCTGATTTTATCGAGGAAGGCAGTAAATTAGGATTTACAGCAGGAGTAAGTGCCTCTATGTTTATTCTGGAGATACTTGCATCGTACACCTATTATAAAAACAATCAATATCTGGGTTTCGATTTGAAAGTCAGACTACCACTTTATGTTTCTCTTTGAAAGGAAGATATGAGCCCATTTAATAATATACTGGTTGAAATTAACGACAAAATTGCGATTGTAACTATAAACAGGCCAACGAAATTAAATGCTCTCAATAAGGAAACTGTTTTTGAATTATACAAAGCATTTTTTGAACTTGAGTTAAATAACGATGTTCGGGTGGTTATCCTTACAGGTAGCGGAGAGAAGGCTTTCGCAGCAGGTGCTGATATATCTGAAATTCATTCCCTCAATGTTACCGAGGGATACGAATTTGCCAAAAATGGTCAGCATGTCTTTAGCTTCATCGAAAGACTTAAAAAGCCGGTAATCGCCGCCGTAAATGGATATGCTCTTGGTGGAGGCGCCGAATTAGCCTGGGCATGTCATTTGAGAATTGCGTCAAAACGAGCGGTTTTCGGACAACCTGAAATTAATTTAGGATTAATTCCCGGTTATGGAGGAACCCAGCGATTGGTGAGGTTTTTACCCAAAAATCTGGCAATTGAATACCTCCTTACCGGAGAAAATTTGTCAGCAGAATTAGCTGAAAAATTCGGCTTGGTAAATTTAGTTGTTGAACCTGAAAATCTTAAAGAGTCTGCATTAAAACTCGCACAAAAAATCTCTGCCAAACCAAAAATCGCTGTAGAGTTCATATTACAGGCGGCAGCAGGAGTTTTTGATAAACCTCTTTCTGAAGGATTGCTTCTTGAGGCAGGTTTATTTGGCCTGTGTTTTGGCACTGAGGATACAAAAGAAGGAACAAAAGCATTTCTGGAAAAAAGACCACCTGAATTCAAAAATCAATGAGCCGGAACAACAAACCTATTGGGTTGTTATTTATTTTCGC
>CAYTLQ010000140.1:0-9857 GCA_964438715.1 uncultured Ignavibacteriaceae bacterium | reverse complement strand
GTATTACATAGAATGAAAGTATTATAAAAAACATAATTCATCATCATATAAACTTTAGCGGTAGATTATTACAGAAGTTCATTCCTGCACTTCTTCAACTTAAATCACAATAGTTAATATTTTTTTTGATTCTATTCTTCCGTTAATTGTTTAAGACTTATAAAATTTCAGCACAACGATATACTCACTCTTGTCTGAAATAAATTTTATAAACCCGCTAAAATCTATTGTTTATTAATTCCATAAACACTACCGTATCTCCTGAGTGGGCAAATCAGAAGTATATCATTAACATTATTGTAGAAACAGAATTCCGAAATTCTGATTTTTTTACCGCTTCACTATTACTACTCTGATAAGAAAGACTTTGCTCAAATGCAAATGAAACCCTTCTTGTAATATTATACTCAATGCCCAGAAATACTGTTGCAAGCAAGTAATTTGTTGTTTGACGGGAATTCTCTGGCAATAGTGCATTTGTCGAAGTTTTCTTCGAAAATGCCCATCCATAACCGAAACCCCCTCCTACATAGGGTGATATTCCGAGCGATGTAAATAGTTGCTGTTCGATAGCAATTCCCGGTAACAATGAATTCGTTTCATATTTTTCTGTATATGCCTGCCCAGAATTATTTATCTGGTTGTATGTTTGCGCTGAATTAGTTAGTGAGATATAAAACCGAAGTGTCGTTTCCGGAAGTAGTTTATATTTTCCTCCTAATGCCCCGCCAAATTCAAATCCATCTACTGAGAGATATACTGCGTAAGGGTTCATTAAAGAATTGTTCTTCAGACAAGCAGAATCCAACTGCGCGTTTACGGTTGTGGTAAATGTAATTAGTAGTATTAGTACAGCTCTGAGATAACACATCATTTTCAAACTCAAATTATTATAGCGCTTGAAAAATATTGTGTGGTAGAAAAACAATCTAAAGAATTATGATAAACGGTAATTAATAAAGGTGTATGAACAAAAGAAGAGTGCCCGTGCAGTTTTCACTGCACGGGTTTTTTAATTATTCTGCAGTATCTTCATCATCAGGTACAATTTTGGCAATGTCGGCAATTGAATCATCATCCTTTAACCTGATGAGTCTGTAGCCCATTGTATTGCGCCCCATAACACGCATGTCTTTCACTGACTGGCGAATAACCATGCCTTTAGTGGAAATGATTACTAACTCTTCCGAATCAGTAACCTCCATCATAGACATCATTTTACCGGTTTTTTCGTTTATCTTCACAGTAATTACGCCCTTACCTCCGCGTTTGGTAATACGGTAGTCGTTAATATCCGAGCGTTTTCCAAATCCGTTTTCAGTTGTAACGAGGATAGAACCCTGCCGTTTAATAACAAGCATAGAGACAACCTTGTCACCTTTTTCAAGATTTATGCCACGAACTCCTGTTGCGGTTCGTCCCATATCGCGCACATCATTTTCGTGGAAACGGATTGCATACCCGTGAGAAGTACCAATAACTATGTCATTCGAACCATCAGAAAGTTTCACGCTAATGAGTTTATCGTTTTCATTCAGGTTAATAGCGTTAATACCTCCTTTACGCACATTACCGTATGCGGAAAGTACGGTTTTCTTAACAACCCCCTGCTCAGTACACATAACAAGGAACAGGTCATCTTTAAATTCTTTTACTGCAACAAACGCCGAAATAACTTCATCTTTCTCTTTTTCGATGAGATTAAGTATTGATCTGCCGCGCGATGCTCTGCCCGATTCCGGTATTTCGTGTACTTTCAGCCAGTAGCAACGACCCTGATCAGTAAAGAAGAGAATATACTGATGCGTTGATGCAATAAACATATGTTCAATAAAATCATCCTCTCCCGTACCGGCACCTGTTACTCCTTTGCCTCCTCTTCCTTGTCTGCGGTAACCGCTTACGGGGAAGCGTTTAATAAATCCCTTATGCGAAATCGTCACCACTACCGACTCCTCGGCAATCATATCTTCAAGAGAGAAGTCCTCGGTTTTATAAACTATTTCCGTTCTTCTTTCATCGCCATATTTTTCCTTCAATTCAAGAAGTTCTTCTTTAATTATAAGATACCTCTTCTCTTCGCTTTCCAGAATGCCTTTCAGTTTTTCAATTAACTTGATAGTGTCGCGATATTCATCTTCTATTTTCTTTCTTTCTAGACCGGTCAGGCGCTGGAGACGCATATCTAATATTGCTTTGGCCTGTATTTCCGAAAGCTTGAACTTCCGCATTAAGTTGTTCTTTGCGGTTTCAACATCACGCGATTTTTTGATGGTTTCTATAACTTCATCAATATTATCCAGCGCAATAATGTAACCTTCAAGAATGTGCGCTCTTCGTTCTGCGGCATCAAGTTCAAACTTTGTTCTGCGGATGAGAACATCCATTCTGTGATTAAGGAAATGTTGCATCATTTCCTTCAGGGTAAGGATTTTCGGAACCCCGCCGACAAGCGCAAGCATAATAACGCCAAATGTGGTTTGCATCTGGGTGTGTTTGAATAACTGATTAAGAATTACCGCTGGCTGTGCATCGCGTTTTGTTTCAATCACAATACGCATACCATCGCGGTCCGACTCATCCCTGATATTGGAAATATCTTCAAGTTTTCCTTCTTTTACCAATTCGGCTATCTTTTCAATAAGATTAGCCTTATTTACCTGATACGGCAGTTCGCTGATAATTATGTTTTCTCTGCCATTCTTCAGTGTTTCGATATTTGCTTTTGCCCGAAGTATTATCTTTCCTTTACCGGTGGTGTATGCCTCGCGCACACCATCATATCCATATATAATTCCCGCTGTGGGAAAATCCGGTGCTGTGATATACTTCATGAGCTTATCAATTGTGATATCCGGATTTTTGATAAGCGCAATAAGGCCCTCCACTACTTCGCTAAGATTGTGCGGCGGGATATTGGTTGCCATACCAACCGCAATACCGCTCGAACCATTTACGAGTAAGTTCGGGAGGTAAGAAGGAAGTACAGTTGGTTCCTGAAGAGTATCATCAAAATTCGCTGTAAAGTTCACCGTGTTCTTATCTATGTCGCGTAACATTTCATCGGCAATACGCGCCAACCGTGCTTCCGTGTAACGCATTGCCGCAGGTGAGTCGCCATCAACAGAACCAAAGTTTCCCTGACCATCAACCAAAGGATAACGGAGTGAAAAATCCTGTACCATTCTCACCATGGTATCGTAAACAGCAGTATCGCCGTGAGGATGATATTTTCCAAGCACCTCACCAACTATTCTCGCTGATTTTTTGTACGGTTTGTTAAATGATACGCCTAGTTCATGCATTCCAAATAATACCCTCCGATGAACAGGCTTCAGTCCGTCCCTTACATCCGGTAATGCCCGCGATACAATAACCGACATCGAATAGTCGATGTACGATGACTTCATTTCATCTTCAAGAGATACCGGAATTATTTTATCAAATATGTTCGACATAGAATAAACTTTGATTTGTCAGTTAGTTTAATTAATTAATTTTTATACATCAAGATTTCGCACATATTTAGCGTGTTTCTCAATAAATTCTCTGCGAGGCTCAACTTCATCTCCCATAAGAGTTTCGAAGATTTTATCTGCCGTTGCGGCGCTTTCGAGCGAAACCTGTAATAATGTTCGTGTTTCAGGATTCATGGTGGTATGCCATAGTTGTTCGGGATTCATTTCGCCTAGTCCTTTATACCGGGAGACGGTAATCCCTTTCACCTTTCCTTCGCTTTGTTCTTCTTCGCCTGCTTCCTCCCCTTCTTGTACAACCTGTGCACCGGATGCTTTGAAGCGCTTTAATAACTCATCCCTCTCGGCATCATCAAATGCATAATATTCTTCTTTACCCTTTTTGATTCTGTACAAAGGCGGCTGGGCAATAAACACTCTGCCAGAGGTAATAAGCTCTTTCATGTGCCGGTATAAAAATGTAAGAAGCAAAGTGCGAATGTGGCTTCCATCAACATCCGCATCGGTCATAAGAATAATCTTTCCGTAACGAAGCTTTTCAATACTGAAGTCAGCGCCAATACCAACTCCCGTAGCCGCAATGATAGCTTTTATTTCGTTATTTTCCAGAATTTTATTGAGTTTCGCCTTTTCCACATTAAGAATTTTTCCACGCAACGGAAGAATTGCCTGAAATCTCCTGTCTCTGCCCTGTTTTGCAGAGCCGCCTGAAGAATCACCCTCAACAATAAATACCTCGCAGTGGTCAGGGTCGGTAATAGAACAATCAGCTAATTTACCGGGTAAATCAAAATTATCGAGAGCATTTTTTCTTCTGGTCAGGTCACGGGCTTTTCGTGCGGCTTCACGAGCTTCTGCGGCACGCACACATTTTTCTATTATCTTTCTCCCGACTGCCGGATTTTCTTCCAAATATTCCGACAACTTTTCATTCACCAATGTTTCAACCGCCGATTTAATTTCACTGTTGCCAAGTTTTGTTTTTGTCTGACCTTCAAACTGCGGCTCGTGTACCTTAACGGAAATTACTCCGGTAAGTCCTTCACGGAAATCATCTCCGGTAAGTGAAATCTTGGAATCTTTTATAAGATTGTTTTTGGAGGCATAGTTATTAAGACTTCGCGTTAACGCCGACTTAAAGCCGATGAGATGTGTACCACCTTCGTGTGTATTAATGTTATTAACATACGAGAAAAGATTTTCGGAAAAATCGTTATTATATTGAAATGCTATCTCAATTGGTGTTCCGTCTTTTTCCCCTTCGATGTACACAGTTTTATGTAAGGCTTCACGGGACGAGTCAAGATATTTTACAAACTCTACAAGTCCGCCTTTAAAGTGAAAAGTTTCTTCCTCGCCTTCAATTTCATCCTTTACATGAATTGTAACTGTGCGGTTAAGATACGCAAGTTCACGCATTCGTTCGGCAACCGTATCAAATTTAAACTTTGTTGTCTTGAAGATTTTTTTATCAGGTAAAAATGTAACTTTCGTCCCCGTTTCGGGTTTCTTCAGCGTACCGATTGTTTTCACTTTTTCCACAGGAACACCTTCGCGATATTCCTGAAAATAAATCTGCTGATCTCTCTTAACCTCTACCTTACACCATTCAGAAAGCGCATTGACTACTGAAACACCTACGCCGTGAAGCCCGCCGGATACTTTGTAAGTATTTTTATCGAATTTTCCGCCTGCATGAAGTACAGTCATAACCACTTCCAGCGCAGAACGCTTTTCCTCCGGATGAATATCAACAGGAATACCCCTGCCATTATCTTCAACCGAAACACTACCGTCTTTGAGGATTGTAACTTTTATCGTATCGCAAAAACCTGCAAGAGCCTCATCAATACTGTTATCCACCACTTCGTTAATAAGATGGTGAAGACCGCGGGTTCCCACATCGCCAATATACATTGCAGGGCGCTTCCTTACAGCCTCGAGACCTTTCAGTACATTGATATTTTTTGCATTATACTCTGCATTTGCCGTATGTTTTGTATTCGTCATTCTTTGCTTACCTTATTAAACTTTACGAATTTTTTTCAGTCGTTTATTTTCTTCACTATTTACAAAAACTACAGCCATTTCAGGCGGTAAATTTTATTTTTTTTAACCTCTCCCCGGAGATGGCAGTATTTATTTTTTTTATAATTTCTGCATCGTGTAATTTTAATTCACTCCTGAGAGCCGGGTTTTCTACTCGTACAATCAAGGCTCCTTTTTCGAATTTTACCGCTTCAACATTTCCCTTTAATGCAGGAAAAAGTTCTGAGAAGAGGTGTATTATTTCCTCTGCCATCATCAGGTCGTTCACCTTTTTTAATGAAGGCGCCGACTGAATTATTTCCCTGATACCGGAAAAATCATCATTCATCCGTTACAACTCCATTTTTCAGTTTCAGAACCAAATCTTCAGGACCAGTAGCGAGATAGTTAAAGTTTGAAAAATCGGTTATCGTGATAAACGCCTGACCTACCGATTTCAGATACTCACTGATTTTCAGCGCTCTCCTTTTATCAAGCTCTCCAAAAACATCATCCAAAAGAAAAACCGGATTCTGTCCTGTTTTCTCCTTCAGGAAAAAAAACTGGGCAAAGCGTAATGCTACCTGAAAAGTTTTGTGCTGACCCTGTGAACCAAAAACTTTCAGGGACTTGCCATTCACAAGAAACAATAAATCATCCCTGTGAGGACCGGTAAGGTTAGCAGACCTTCTTATTTCCTCATTTCTTCTTGAAACAAGTTTCTTCGCAAAAGAAATTTCAGAAATTTCTTCATCCGGCTGAAATACTGAAATATATTGCACCTCTGGTACTTCTTCACTGGCCATTATCGTCCGGTATGCCTGATGTATAAACACTGAAAATTCATTCAAAAAATTTCTTCGCATACGAGTCAGTTCTGTACCAGCCCGTACAAGTTTCATATCCCAGGCATCAAGCTCATCCTGCAATGAAGAACGGTAATTCTCCCGAAGCTTATTTAGTACGACTGTCCGTTGCTTTAAAGTTTTATTATAATCGAGAAGCGTTTCAAGATACAATGCGCTCGATTGTGATACAACCGTATCAGCGAATTTTCTCCGCTCCGCCGGACTTCCCTGCGTAAGAGCGTGGTCTTCGGGAGTGAGCAATACTACGGGAAATTTACCAATTACCTCCTGTGAACGAGAAATTATTTTATTATTCAAAATATAATTTCTCTTTGCTTCAGCATCCGAATAGCGAATTTTGACATTATTATCGCCGAATCCTGAAAAGTTTCCATCAATTTCATACATTTCTTCGCCGAAACGAAGCATTTCACGGTCGGAGGTAGTCTTAAAGTTTTTTGTTGTACAGAGAAAATACATTGATTCCAGCAGTGATGTTTTTCCCTGTCCGTTTCCACCAACAATAAAATTGAGATGCGGGGAGAACTGTAAAGAATTCGATTTATGTATTCTAAAGTTCTTTAAATTCAGGTTATCTAAAATCATTCCTATGAGTTTAGCCGTACCGGCATCACAAGCATTAAAATACTTTCATTTTCGGCTTTCTCTGCCGGTTCAACAAGAACTGCTTTTGTTGGGTTATTCAGCCTGATAAGCATTTCTTCGTGATGAATATGCGAAATAACTTCATAAAAAGTACCCGGATTAAACCCTATTTCAAAGGGTGTTCCATTGTATTCGGCCGCCAACGACTCATTGCCACTTGCACCGGCTTCCGGATTGTTTGCCGAAAGTTCAAGTTTATCTTGAGAAAGTGCAAGTCGAATTTGTGGAAACTGCGGTGCGGTAAAGTTCATCAGACGCTTTACAGCGGAGCATAACTGTGATGAGGAAATCTTTAGAATATTTTCATTTTCTAATGGTATAACACTGTTATAATCGGGAAATTTCTGTCCTATTAGTCGTGTTGTAAAAGAAACATTGTCAAATGTAAAGGAAGCCAGAACATCCCCAATCACAATATCTGTTGTGCCCGAAGAGACCAATTTTGCAAGTATCTGCACTGCTTTTTCCGGAATAATTACCTGTCTGAAATCGGGAAATGTATGTGCTGAGGAATGGAGTCGAACCAATTTATGCCCGTCTGTGGCGACAAATCGCAAACCATCTTCAGAAAGCTCCATAAGTAAGCCAGTCATTGCCGGACGCATTGGTTCATTGCTAATTGCAAACGATGTATCATCGAGGGCTTTTTTAAACCACGCACTTTCTACAGAAAGGGTAATATCATTAGCCGGTTGTGGAAGAATCGGAAACCCGGAGCTATCCATCAGTGATATATTATAATTTCCCCAATCGGTTGTAAGACGCATCCTGTCGTCTTCTGTGCTTTCAAAACTTAACGAAGTATCGGGTAATGAACGGATAATATCGTAAAACAGCCGCGCGTTAACTAATGCAGAAAAATTATCATTGGATGCTATACTTGTTGAGGTACGGATAATCATATCCTGATCAGTACCGGTAACAGTGAGGCGGTTACCTGACAATTCTAAAAGAAAAGATTCAAGCTCCTGCAGTGGACTTCTGTTCGGAACAACCAAAAGCGCCTTTGCGAGCAGTTTTTCCAGCTCTTTGCTGTTTATACTGAATTTCATTCATTTCTCCTAAATAACAGAGTAATTTACGAAAAATACGCAGTATTATCAATTTCTTAATTTTGAAAGTATCCCTGCTAAAGGTGGAGGTTCACATAAAAAATGGCAGTAAAATAATAGATGAAGGTACGGGTTTGCTTTTGAAATTTAGTCAGGATATTTTTCAGAAGGTAATTTGTGAATAATATAGTAAAGTTTTGTCAGAGAATTGAAAAAAGTTCCGGATAATTTCTTCGTAATAGCTTTTCATTTGAGGTTATCCCACAGTAAAATTGCATATTAAGAAGGATATACGCAATAAGGAAAAATATCAGGACATGTTATTGCGTGAAGAATTTTGTTGGCTGCAATGCTCTCGAGACACCGCACCACGACAGGCAAGAAAGATTGACAACAAAATTTGTGTAAAACTTACCGACCTGACTGGACGAACAAGTCGTATAAAAATATTAGCTTAGCAATATACATTTTTGACTGTAATGAAAGAGAAATTAACAATAAAAAAACTCATTGAAGAAGCACACGATTTCTGTGTGGCTGAATCGAAACATAAAAATAAGGAACTTTACGGAGTAACTGACGGCAAAGCCGTTGGCACTCACATTGAACACAAATTCAAAAAGCGTTTAGACGACAAATACAAACTGACAATCGGTTCATCTGCAAGTGGTATTGACTTGCCTTCTGACGCCATACAAACTGATATTAAGGTAACTTCAATCAAGCAACCTCAATCATCTTGCCCGTTCAAGGACGCAAAGCAGAAAATATTTGGACTTGGCTATAATCTTTTGGTGTTTTTTTACGACAAAACAGACGACCCAAAAACAAAAACAGCAAATCTAAATTTCGTTAGTTGTTCTTTTGTTGCAAAAGAAAGAACCGCAGATTACACAACAACTTTCCGCTTGCGGGAAATGTTAAAAGACAAAGCTAATGAAGCTGACATCATTGCCTATCTTCAAGACAAAAATATCCCGGCTGACGAGATTACTCTTTCTCAATTAGCAAAACAGATTTTAACAAGTTCGCCCGAGCAAGGCTATTTGACTATCTCGAATGCTTTACAATGGCGATTACAATATCAGCGTATTGTTGATTTAAGCGAGAATGTTAAGGGAATTACCAAAATCATTCATAGAAAGAAAAGTTGATGAAAATATTTGATTCAAATATTTCCCATCAAGTAGCAGACTTATTAAATAAAAAGCTAAGTCGTGTTAATTTTTTTGAAACAGCAAATGAAAAATTAGTTGATGCCTTTGGTATCATTAATTTTTTTGCCAATCAGGAAGAATATGATCTTTTCAAAGAGGCAATTTCATCAACACAGCATATTGTATCTGAACCTGACCGCACCGAATACGGTGATTTTCAGACCAACCAAAATTTTGCGAAATCTGTTACACATTTTCTTAGAACTCAAAAAAAAGTAAACCCCAGGATTGTTGTTGAGCCGACTTGCGGGAAAGGCAACTTCATAGTTGCTGCACTTTCAACCTTCAATCATATTGAAAGAATTATTGGCGTTGAAATTTACAAGCCATACACTTGGGAGACAAAGTTCAATATCATTAATTTTTATATTTCTAACCCAAATGAACACAAACCTAAAATCGAGATTTTTCGTTTCAATGTGTTTGATTTTGATTTTGGTTCACTTGTAAGTAAATCCAAAGACGAAATTTTGGTTTTGGGAAATCCTCCTTGGGTTACAAATTCTAAATTGAGTAGTTTGGAGTCAAGTAATTTGCCTCAAAAATCAAACTTTAAGAAGTACAGCGGTT
>CAYTLQ010000139.1:0-5446 GCA_964438715.1 uncultured Ignavibacteriaceae bacterium | reverse complement strand
AAGAAAAAGAAAAACTTACAGTGAAAGTACTAATTGCCGCGGCACAACCACTTTCTGAAGAAATATTTGCAAATGGCAGTATTCTTCCGTTTGAAGAAGTTGAACTAAAGCCCGAATCACCCGGTAAAATTACCGGTATTTACTTTAAGGAGGGAAGTGCTGTAGAAAAGGGCGCTCTTCTGGTAAAGATTAACGATTCTGAATTACAGGCTCAACTGACCAAGGCTGAATTAAAAAAGAAAATTGCAGAGGATAAGGAGTATCGCCAGAGGCAGTTACTACAGATTAAAGGTACTACACAGGAGCAGTATGATAATGCACTGCTTGAATTACAATTAGCAGATGCTGAGATAAAACTTATACGAGCACAAATAGATAAAACGGAAATTCGGGCGCCTTTTTCCGGATATATTGGTGTGCGTAATGTAAGTGAGGGGAGTATGGTTAATTCATCAACGATTATTTCATCACTTGTAAAACTTGATTCATTAAAAATTGACTTCTCTCTACCGGAGAAATACTTTGCCTTGTTAAAGAAAGGAGATCCTGTTCGTTTTACCGTTACAGGTACAAATAAGGAACTTACTGCGGTTATTTACGCAATTCAACCAAAGATAAGTGAAACATCCCGTTCTCTGGTTGTAAGGGCGGCGGCAAAAAATTACGATAAAAGTATTCCGGCAGGTGCATATACAGAGGTACGAATGAAAACAACCGACAACCGATCGGGTTATTTACTGCCTGCTCAGGCTGTGCAACCTGATTTTAAGGGGCACAAAGTATTTCTGTATTCAGGGGGGAAAGCTATTCCTAAACAAGTTACTGTTGGTTATCGCGATGAGAGTTATGTTAGGGTAACTGAGGGATTAGAAAATGGTGATACGGTAATTGTTTCGGGTATTATAAGTTTACGACCGAATATGCCGGTGCTGATCGGGGAGTTTATAGCGGGAGATAAAAAGTGAGTCTCTATACAATCAGTATCCGGCGTCCGGTTCTGGCGCTGGTTATGTCATTAGTTATACTTCTTTTTGGTCTCATCAGTTATACATACCTTGGGGTAAGAGAATATCCGAATATCGATCCGCCAATTATAACAGTAAACACCACTTATGTCGGCGCTAATGCTGATATCATTGAATCGCAAATAACAGAGCCGCTTGAGGAGTCTATTAACGGAATTGCGGGAATTAAGTCTCTAACCTCTACAAGTCGAGATGGAAGGAGCAGTATAACCGTAGAATTTGATCTTGAAATAGACCTTGAAACCGCGGCAAATGATGTACGGGACAGAGTTGCCCGGGCAATGAATAATCTGCCGAAGGATGTCGATCCACCGGTAGTTGCAAAAGCAGATGCTGACGCAAGCCCGATAGTATTTCTCAATTTGAAAAGTGAGCAGCGCGACTTACTTGAAATGAGTAATATAGCCAGCACAGTTTTTAAGGAACGATTGCAAACAATACCGGGTGTTAGTCAGGTGCAGATTTGGGGGGAACGCCGGTATGCGATGCGAATCTGGATAGACCCGTTGAAACTGGCGGCATATAACCTCACGCCGCTTGATGTAAGTAATGCTCTTAGTGTTGAAAATATTGAACTCCCTTCCGGGCGTATTGAAGGGACTAATGCAGAATTGACAATCCGGACAAAAGGCTTACTGCGCTCGCCGACGGAATTTAATGACCTGATAATAAAAACTTCCGGGACTACCGTAATCCGCCTGAAGGATATCGGGAGAGCAGAGTTGGGTGCTGAGAATGAGCGAACAATACTCCGCAGAGATGGTATAGCGATGGTAGGAGTTGTGCTTATCCCACAACCGGGTTCAAATCATATTGCAATTGCCGACGAATTCTACCGGAGAATTGAGCAATTAAAGAAAGAAGTGCCCGCTGATATTGTAATGGGCATTGGATTTGACACAACAAAGTTTATCAGAGAGTCGATACTGGAAGTTGAGCAGTCAATTATTTTTTCCTTTATACTGGTAATAGTTATTATCTATCTCTTTCTTCGTGACTGGCGTTCAACATTTATCCCCGTTCTGGCTGTGCCGATTTCTCTTATAGGCTCTTTTTTCATTATGTACATTGCCGGCTTCTCGATAAATGTGCTAACACTTTTGGGCCTAGTATTGGCAATTGGTCTGGTTGTAGATGATGCAATAATCGTTCTTGAAAATATTTACTCAAAGATGGAAGCCGGACTTGATGCAGTGAGCGCGGGAATAGAGGGGACAAAGGAAATTTTCTTTGCTGTTATTGCTACCACCGTAGCGTTAGTTGCTGTATTTCTGCCGATTATTTTTCTGCAGGGGCTCACCGGAAAACTTTTTCAGGAATTTGGAGTCGTACTTGGCGGCTCGGTAATAATATCGGCATTTATTGCGCTCACTTTAACCCCAATGCTTTCTTCAAAATTACTTGCTCAGAAAAAGGCACATAGCGTATTCTATAACCGGACTGAAAGCTTTTTCAGAGCACTGATTGAGTATTACAGAAACTCGCTGATAATTTTTCTTAATTACCGCTGGGTTTCAATAATTATTCTTGTAGTAATTGGGGTCGCAATATATTATTTTGGTTCAAAATTACCATCTGAACTTGCCCCGATAGAAGACAGAAGTGGTCTTCGGTTATTGCTTACCGGACAGGAGGGCACGAGTTATGAGTTTATGGATAATTTTGTTTTTAATCTTGCCGATTTTGTCCGTGATGAGGTGCCGGAGGCAGAAGCTATAATTTCGATGACTGCTCCGGGACATACAGGCGGTTCAACGAATAGCGGATTTTTACGACTTGTTCTGACCGATCCGGATAAACGCGAACGAACACAACAACAGATTTATCAGGCTCTTGCTTCAAAAGTATCGAGGTTTAATGATGTTCGTATTGCTATCATTCAGGATCAGTCACTAAGTACCAGAGGTCGGGGTCAGCCAATTCAATTTGTTATTCAGGCAATGAATCTGGAAAAGTTAAAATCCGTAATTCCCGAATTTCTTAAAAGAGCATCCCAAAACCCTGTATTCCAGATGGCTGATGTAAACCTAAAATTTAATAAACCTGAAATTGTGGTTGAGGTAGATAGGACACGGGCTAAGGAGCTAGGGATCTCGATAAGTGATATAACGCGTACTTTACAATTGCTCTTTAGCGGAGGCAGGTACGGCTATTTTATTCTTAATGGCAAGCAATACCAGATCATTGGTCAGGTCTCGAGGGAAGACAGGCTATCACCGGCAAATCTGAAATCGATTTATGTGAGGAATAATCGTGGCGAATTAATTCAACTTGATAATGTCGTACGGTTAAATGAGTCAAGTAATCCGCCGCAATTATACCGATTTAACCGCTATGTTGCCGCAACAATTAGCGCCGGACTTGCACCCGGAAAAACAATGGGGCAGGGTATTGAGGAAATGGAAAAAATTGCTGACGATCTTCTTGACGATACCTATAGCACTGCCTTAGATGGCGCTTCAAAAGATTTCCGTGAAAGTTCGTCAAACTTAGGATTTATTTTTGCTCTTTCAATCGTATTAATCTACCTTGTTTTGGCGGCACAGTTTGAGAGTTTTAAAAGTCCTCTTATTATAATGTTTACTGTCCCTTTAGCAATAGGCGGAGCTGTTTTTTCACTATGGTATTTTAATCAAACACTGAATATTTTCAGCCAGATAGGACAAGTTATGCTTATTGGCCTGGTGACAAAAAATGGCATTCTCATAGTTGAATTTGCTAATCAAAGAATTGAGTCAGGACTTAGCGTAATGGAAGCAGTAAAACAAGCGGCCACGGCTCGTTTCCGCCCAATACTTATGACCAGTCTTTCTACTATCTTAGGTATTCTACCTATTGCACTGGCGCTTGGAGCCGGCTCAGAAAGCAGAGTTTCTATGGGTATTGCTGTTATTGGAGGCATGGTGGTATCAACAGTCTTAACTCTTTATGTAATACCGGCGCTGTTTACATATTTTATAAAAGACAAAAAAGAATAGAACTGAATATTCCAAAGAAAATTAAAAGGATGAAATGAAAACTCTTATAATTACCTTATTCGCATGTAGTTATCTAACGGCACAGAGTGTGAAATTTAATGACTGGTTTGACGACGCTACCATGCGTATTGATTATTATCATTCCGGACATGCAAATAGCGAGGAGATAATCCCCGATAGGCTTTATCGGTATGATATATGGGCCGGAAGCAGGGAGAACCTCATTGACCAATTTCAACATGGCCGATATTTTTATAAAATCTATGATACAGAAAAGGGAATTTTACTCTACTCTAAGGGTTTTGACAGCTACTTTGGCGAATATAAAACCACTGATGATGCAATTGCCGGTAAAAAGAAGGTTTATCATGAAAGCGCACTAATACCCTATCCTCGTAAATCTATTGTGTTTGTTGTAGAGATGAGAAAAAAAGATCAGACACTTTTAGAGTTGTATAAACAAACTATCGATCCGGCGGATGACTATATCATTAGAAATGAAAAGCAAGATCAGTCAATAAAAATATTTAATGTACTAAAATCTGGAGCACCAAATAATAAACTTGATATCGTAATACTTGCCGAGGGGTACACATTAAAAGAACAAAAGAAATTTGAAAAAGATTTACAACGATTTTCAAACGGATTCTTCAAACAAGAGCCATACAAGTCAAAGAAGAACTTGATTAACTTAACCGGTGTATTTAAACCATCACAGGAAAGCGGATGCGATGAGCCCGGTGCAGGAATCTTCCGAAATACGGCATTGAATTGTACTTTCTATTCTTTAGGTTCTGAGAGATATCTGCTTACTGAAGATAATAAAACAATGCGTGATATTGCCTCAGTAGTCCCTTATGATGCAATATATATTATGGTGAATCATGAGAAATATGGCGGAGGGGGAATTTACAATCTCTTTTGTACTTTCACTTCAGATAATCAGTGGTTTGAATATCTCTTCCTGCATGAGTTTGGCCATAGCTTCGCCGGATTAGCCGATGAATATTACACCTCAGATGTAGCCTACAGTGAATTTTATCCGCAAGGCATAGAACCGATGGAACCAAATATTACTGCCGCTACTGACCCTGCCAAAGTAAAATGGAGAAATCACTTCAAAGACTCCGTCGAAGTTCCGACGCAATGGGAAAAGGCTGATTTTGATAGTCTCGACCTGAATTGGCAAAAGGAGAGGCGTACATTGAACAAGGAGATAGCATCACTTAAGAAAAATGGCGCTCCGAAAAAGGAGATTGATAATGCGATAAAACATTATAACCTAAAGGATAAAGAACATTCAACCGTTGTTGAGAAATTCCTGAGAGCAAGTAAGTACTACGGTAAAGCGGGTGTGTATGAAGGAGCCGGATACGCCTCAAAAGGCCTTTACCGGCCAATGGTGGATTGCATAATGTTCTCAAAAGGTAGTAAGCCTTATTG
>CAYTLQ010000138.1:0-3049 GCA_964438715.1 uncultured Ignavibacteriaceae bacterium | reverse complement strand
GACTTAATTTAGTATGCAGGGATTATTTACATATTGATATTGGTCACTTTAAACTGAAATCTCTCAGTACTAAATCAGTTCTTTTTTAGTTGCAATGTTTGTAATTTTAAATATTGTTAAACCTAATTCGGAGCGATTTTGAACTCTTCTGAGACATATTTTGAGCGTTTTCGCAGAAATATTATTGGCATAGACGCAATGTTTCATACACCTTATGGTGAACAAAAGTTACTTTATGCGGATTGGATAGCAAGCGGCAGACTTTATGGTCCTATTGAAGAGATTATGAAAAGTAAAATTGCTCCATGGGTTGGTAATACACATTCCGAGAGCAGTGCAACAGGTACTGCGATGACCTTAGCTTACCATAAAGCACAAAAAATCATTAAACGGCATGTTAATGCTTCCGACGATGATGTCTTGATTAATGCAGGTTCCGGAATGACCGGTGTAATTAATAAACTAATAAGGATTTTAGGACTTCGGGCCCCGGAACAGTTAAAGGATTTTATTCACCTGCCTGAAGAATTACGGCCTGTGGTATTTATAACTCATATTGAGCATCATAGTAATCAGACCTCCTGGTTGGAAACGATCTGTGATGTTGTTGTACTCGAACCGGAACCGGATGGCAGTGTTGGTACTTCTTCACTTGAATCTGCACTTAAAAAATACCATAACAGAAAACTTAAAATCGGCTCATTCTCTGCATGCAGTAATGTTACGGGTATAAAATCGCCTGTTAATATCCTTGCAAAAATAATGCATCAGAATGGCGGTTATTGCTTTGTTGATTACGCCTGCTCTGCTCCTTATGTAAAAATTGATATGCACCCTCAGGATAAGGAAGAGAAACTTGATGCAATATTCTTCTCTCCTCACAAGTTTCTCGGTGGTCCCGGCACTCCCGGTATATTAATTTTTGATAGTTGTCTCTATAAAAACAGAGTCCCCGATAATCCGGGTGGAGGGACGGTTGACTGGACAAATCCATGGGGTCAGCATAAATTTGTGAACAATATCGAGGCACGCGAAGACGGAGGCACTCCTCCGTTTTTACAGACTATTAAAGCGGCTCTGGCGGTACTGCTTAAAGAACAGATGACGGTAGAAAAAATATTGCATAGGGAGGAGGAACTTGTAACAAAAGTTTTTAATGAATTTACTACGATACCGCATCTGCATATTCTTGCAGAAAATCTTACTGATCGACTTGGCGCCATTTCTTTCTACATAGATAATGTGCATTATAATCTGGCTGTCAGATTATTGAATGATCGATTTGGTATTCAGTCCAGAGGCGGGTGTTCATGCGCCGGTACATATGGTCATTACCTGTTGCATGTTGATCCAAACCGTTCAAAAGCCATTACCGATAAAATTGACAGAGGCGATCTCTCTGAGAAGCCCGGGTGGGTGCGTATATCATTACATCCGACTATGCGTGATGAAGAAATAGAAATTATTGCCGATGCATTAAGGCAAATAGTTAAAAATGCCTCTGTCTGGCAGGAGGATTATCGGTACGACTCGCTGAGAAATGAATTTTATCATAAGAGCACAGAATACAAAGGATACCCGGATATTACCACATGGTTTCTTTTAGAGGAAGTATAATAGTTGAATAACAATGTTACCGTTTCTAACAACTGATATGCTTCTCAGGATATGCGATTGAAAGAGCGAGCCGGAATACTGCAATGAAAACCGGAAGCGGATTATTTTTTGTTTTACCTGCACTGCTTCTTCTTGTGGTTTTTTGCATCTATCCCATGGCAGTAATTACATATTTTAGTTTTTTTGATGAAAATCTGATCTCTGAATCGGTCTGGGTTGGTCTTCAAAATTATTATTTGCTGTTTTTTGACGAAGCCTTTCTCAAAGTTTTTGTAAATTCTTTACTATTTATTTTCGTTACGCCTCTGCTTATTGTTGTCTCTCTCTCTCTGGCGCTGTTGCTGAAGGAACCGAGCCGTACTAACAAAATTTCCCGATTTGTATTATTTCTACCCGTTATAACACCCGTTGTCATAGCCGGAATTATCTGGCGATTTATTTTTACTGAGGATACAGGATTATTGAATTACCTCATAACATCTTTTGGGTTAAAACCGTATCATTGGCTTACCGAATATCCGGATAATATTCTTTCAGTAATGCTTTTAGTAATTTGGCGGGGAATGGGATATTATATGATGATTTTTCTCGCCGGGCTTGCTGTAATTGATACTGAACTTGAAGAAGCCTCAATTCTTGATGGAGCCGGTAAATTTCAAAGAATATACCATATAATTCTGCCACAGCTTAAGCCGACAATTATTCTTGTCTTTGTACTTTCATCTGCTTCTGCAATCAAAATATTTACCGAATTATTTATACTTATTCCTGGAAATCCGATCGGACATAAATCAATAGTATATTTTTTGTATAGGGAAGCGTTTGAGAAATTCAATTTTGGGTATAGTTCTGCGGCGGGAGTTATCCTCTTCTTATTAACTTTTGGCTTTAGTTATATTAATCTGCGGCTGTTACAACCACAGGAATGACCATGATGAAACTATTAAGGATAACATTAATTTTATTTTTTCTGGTTGTAGCAGTATTTCCTGTATTGTTTCTGCTTTCGGCGTCATTTAAGGGTGCTGAAGAAATTTTCAGTACTCCTCCATCTCTTCTTCCGGAAAAATTCAATATTGAAAATTACTCAGGACTAATAACGCATGTACCATTTTTACAATATTTTTTGAACAGCGCTATTATCGTTATTGTTTCGGTTATTAGTAACCTGTTTATAAGTTCACTGGCAGGTTTTGCATTGGCACGATTACATTTTCGGGGTAAAAGACTATTTTTTCTTCTTGTTCTTGCCTCATTATTAGTTCCAAAAGAGATAGTCATTATTCCTCTGTACAGTATAATTCTTCAATTGAATCTATCGGATACATTAGCGGGTGTGTTGTTGCCGTTTCTTACAGATGCAATGACTATTTATATGATGAAAGAAGCATTCGCGGCAATTCCCGGCGAGATTGAAGAGGCAGCGTTAATG
>CAYTLQ010000137.1:0-5163 GCA_964438715.1 uncultured Ignavibacteriaceae bacterium | reverse complement strand
ATGCTATTGCTTCTAAATTAGCGTCAGAGAAAATTATTATCAAAGATTCATTGTTGAATTTTTTTCAACTAGAAAAAAACATTTCAAAATATCTAAAGGATGAGAAATCATTCAGAGGGTATTTATTACCCGGGGTTTATCAGTTTTATGAGAACTCCCGACCGGATGAAATAGTAGCGAAAATGGTTCATTCTTTTAATAATTTTTATACTCCGGAACTTGTGAAGAGGGGTGATACGCTAGGTTATACTGTCCGACAAATTCTTACCTTAGCTTCAATAATTGATGGGGAAACAAACCTTATTTCAGAAATGCCAAGAATATCGGGAGTCTATCATAATCGATTGAGAATAGGAATGAAATTACAGGCAGATCCTACTGTTCAGTTTGCCAGAGAAGCTGATTGGACAAGATTGAAAAATAAAGACCTGAAAATTGACTCACCCTATAATACATACATTTATTACGGGTTACCGCCCGGACCTATAAATAATCCGGGTAAGGAAGCTATTCTTGCGGCTCTCTACCCTGAGAAACACCAATATCTGTATTTTGTAGCCGATACAAAAGGAGGACATATTTTTTCATCATCTTTCGCCGAGCATAAAAGAAATGCTCGCAAATATTACCGATGGTTAGACAAAAGAAATTAAACAGAATTAAAATCCTTCTATGTACAATAGTGTTATTTTGCGGTTGTGCAAATCAACTGCCTCCGGGTGGTGGTGGTCCGGATCTTGAACCGCCGACTGTTGTGGATGTATATCCCCCGGATAAAACACTGAATTATACCGGAGACTTTTTTGAAGTTACTTTTTCAGAATACATCGAGAAACGCTCATTCCGTGACGCTATCTTCATTTCTCCCGCAATTGAGGGTGAATTGAAAGTTTCCTGGACTGGTCGAACCGCAACGGTTGAATTTTTTGAACCCCTTAAGCAAAATGTTACATATAACATAACCTTAGGTACCGATATTGAGGATTACAATAACAGAAATAAAATGGCTAGTGCCTTTAATTTCAGTTTTTCAACCGGTGAAAGGATCGATAGTGGCATTATTGCGGGAAAAGTATTTGGCGAAAAATCAGCGGGCTCAATGATCTTTGCATATCTCCTTGATGGAGATACGATTAATCCCGGTAAACTTAAACCCGATTATATTTCACAAGCAGGAAAAGAAGGAAGGTTTACTTTGGTGGGGCTTACCCCGGGCGACTATCTTGTATTTGCCGTTCAAGACCAGTTCAGGGATCTCTTATTTCAATCTGAGCAGGACGAAATAGCCGTGCCTGACAGAGTTATCAAAGTTAATCAGCATACTGACACTACAAATATACCGTTTGTTAATTTCTACCTGCAAAAAATCGATACGATTGCTCCCCGCATATTAAACGCAGTTATGACTGATGAAAGGCATATTATTGTTTCATTCAGCGAAGAGATTGAGAACGGTGGATTCAACAATCATTCGGTCTCCGTACTAAATATTGCGAATAAATCCGTTTTCCACCCGAATACATTCTTTAGAGGAAAAACAAAACCATCAGAATTTGTACTATTAATACCACCTGTCTCTGATTCGAGTGAATTTAAAGTTATCATTGATTCTTTGAAAGATAAATCAGGAAATATAACAGTTTCTGATACAACTAATCTGATTATTTCAAGTACCCCAGATACTACTGCACCCAATCTTTTTCGTGTTATACCAACATACAACTACAGGGAGTGCGAATTTGAAAATGCAGTATTTTCTTTTTCATTTGACGATGCGATCAAAACAGAAAAGTTGAAATCTGCACTCATTTTTACCGATACTCTTAAAAACAGAGTGGATTTTGAAATAGAAACAACAGAACCCTCGCAATTCGTTGTGAAACCACTGAAAAATTTGAAGCCGTCAACCGATTATATTATTCAGTTTAACTTCAAAGATGTGCCTGATTTTAATGGTAACAGTAACGATTCACTTTATACTTATAGATTTCGCACAATAAGTGAATTGGAGTATTCAGGTGTTTACGGTAAACTGATTACAAATGACTCTACATTAAATTATAAAATCGTTTTGGAAAATATTTCAACACCAGGTAAGTACATTTATGGCAGACTTTCTCGTGATGGGGCTTTTGAATTTCCGAAATTACGAGGAGGAAAATACCATCTTATATGTTTTATTGATAATAATGGTAATGGTGAACTTGATAAGGGATATCCCTTTCCTTATGTAAGATCAGAGGAATTTTATTATTTCCATAATATTTTAGATGTTTCTCCGCGGTGGGCAATTACTGAAGTAGAGTTTGAATTACCAGGGAAAATGCCGGAAGATAGATAAAAATATCTCAGTGATTAATTCTCTTAACTTTCATTCCTTTTGTAATTTCATTTCTTCGATTGGTTACAACTCCCAACGATAATCTCGGACCTCTGATATCAACTATCTCGAGAAATGAAATAATTTTATCGTCGAAGCCAAGAGTTTCTCCTGATTCTGAATCGACCAATTTATCACCCTCAGTAAAAATTGCCAGTTTTTCTCCAACTTTAACTCCATGATTTTTCCCCACATTTACAAATGCTTCGCCGAGTATAGGATCATACTTTATGATTTCACCCCGTAGAGCATAAATATGAATTTTTATTGAATCTAAAACAGGGTCATAATTACTATAGGTGGAGAAAGACGAATCAGCTAAATTAATAACGATTTTAGCGTTGATTTTTCTGTAAAAATCTTCTGCGAATGAATGAAGTGTTTCACCGACTAATGTAGAACTAAACTCTTCACTACCAAAAGAGATTTTATCGAGACCGTAGAACTCAGTTTTATCTTCAGTTGGTTTTCCAAATAATTGAATCCCTAATCCCGACCTGCTTTGCGATGATGTAATTTCATCATTAAACACGACAACTCCAGAATGTAAATTAATGCATCGTACAAATACAGAAATTTCACAGGAATAACTCTCGTACCCGGCGAGAGTAGGCTCTCCGGCAATGCTTCTACTAATAGAAAGTGTTCTGATTTCACCAAGAAAAATATATTGAACCCCCTGTGGGGTGAGTAAATCCTTCACATACTCAATATCCGGTTTTGCTAATGATTCACGGTATTTTTCAGGAAAAAGCGAAGAAACTGTTTTACTGGAATACACATTATAAGAACTCATTTCCCGTAAATACGCCGCACAAAAATCAGGAACACCAAATTCAATATTCCAATTGCCTACATAAGAAGATGAATTAACGAATGGGAAAAATGCAATCTGTGAATACGACAGGTGGCAGAGAAATAAACTAATAAAGATAGTATTTTTTATTTTTTTCACGGAAACTTTCAACATCACGCTTGAGAATATTTTCAATATCTGCAAACTTCATATTTTTTGTAAATGTTTCACGAAGCTCAGATGTACCGCATACTTTGTCAAACATAGAGATACGGCTTTTATCGCAGAGCTCAAAGGGATTTTTATCGGGATAGAGTTCAGCGTGAATTTCGAGAAATCGAAACTGAAGCGCCATTAAATGAACTTTGGAATAGTCGGTAAAATAAATTTGTACACCTTTGAGAACTTTATCTTTATATTTACCGTAATAAGGTTTAATTGTAAGCGGTCGAAAATACACTCCTTCAAGACCTAAAGAATTCATTTTTGCCGCCAATTTATCTTCCTCTATCCATTCGGCGGCAAAGATTTGAAATGGTAATGTATAACCCACACCCTCACTAATGACACCGAGTTCACCAAGAACGCCTGTTGCTACATAAAAGGGGGGATGATACATCGATGGAATATGAGGACTTGTCATTACCCATGGTAATCCGGTTTTATCAAAAGACATATCCCTTTTCCAGCCCTCCATTTTCACAACAGATAATTTACACCTGATACCATCTTTCAGCAAACCCTCTTCATTCAAATATTGAGCTAGTTCGCCGCAAGTCATAGCGTAAATGTATGGCACGGGAAACTGGCTGACAAATGAGACATAATCCGGCTGAACGATTGGACCTTCTATTTTCAAACCGCCTAAAGGATTAGGCCTATCAAGAACGACAAACTCCTTTCCATACTCTGCAGCTGCCTCCATGCATAATCCCATTGTGCTAATGTAAGTATAGGAACGACATCCAATATCCTGAATATCATAGACAAGCACATCTAAGCTATCCAACATTTCTTTTGTAGGCTTTCGTGTTTTTCCATAAAGTGAATAAACAGGAAGACCTGTAACTTTATCAGTATAATTTTGAACATAATCTCCTGCGGCGTATTCACCACGGGCACCATGCTCAGGCCCAAAAATAGCTTTGAAAAAAAAGTCATTTCTTTCAGCAAAAATCTCAATAGTAGTTTTTAATTTACTATCAACACCTGTGGGATTTGTAATTAAACCTACACGCTTGCCTTTTAATATTTGAAAATCTGTTTCGATAAGAATTTCCAGACCTGTTTTTACTTGTCCGGAAACAGAAATGTACAGTGCGAACAAAAATAAAATATACCAGCAAATTTTCATTTAATACCTAACCTAATAGCTGAATCCTAATCTTTTGAAGTACATCATCTGCATTTGAACGAATTTCTTCAACCAATAGTTCGGATTTTTTAATAAACTCAGTTGCAAATATTTTATTTTGAATAGATGTACAGTTAATCATTACATTCAAAAATGCACCCTCACTGGCGGTTTTTATTAGTAATAAAGCAACTGCCGCATCGGAGACAGAATTCTGATTACCTTTTACTGCAATAGTTAGTAAATGTGGTAAAATTTTATGACATAATTCAATGACCTTTGAAGGTACAACAGCCGCATTTATTGTTGCGTCATCTATTTTCTTTGCCCGAAATACACGCTCTTCTTCAGTTTCTTTGGGGAGTTTAAAGGCTTCCATAACTTCTTCGAAAGCGGAGTTATCTCTCTTTGCAAGTTCAATAAATGAATTTTGTATTTCTGTTAGTTCACCCTGTAATTCGATGAGTTCTGCCTCCACAGCTGCATACTTCTTTTTCCCGATAGTTAAGTTGCAAACCATAGTTCCCAAAGCAGAAGCCAGTGCCCCACAAAATGCCGATACATTTCCTCCCCCCGGCGTAGGGGAGTTTGATGAGAGAGCAGATAGATATTCCTGTATTGATTGTTCTAAAT
>CAYTLQ010000136.1:0-6896 GCA_964438715.1 uncultured Ignavibacteriaceae bacterium | reverse complement strand
TTCACCTATTGGGTGAAATTTGTTTTCTTAAAATTACTCTGTTTTTTGCCATTTAAACAGTCCTTCTTTTGTCTCGATATCGGAATTAAGGTAAAAACATATCAATGAGTGAGCTAACGAATAAATATAATTATATATTATTTTATTTAAAATTTAATTGTAATTACTATACTGTTGATTTGTTGACAAAAAGAAAAACAGTAAAAAAATAAGAAAGAAAAACAGTTTTTCGTCTTTCTGTTATTCACAATCTGTGTGGAAAACCTTTTGGTAAATTAGACTATTACTAACAATATTTTTATTAACAAAAAATTAACAAACATATACAGCGGTTATCCACATTATTTTGTTGAAAAATAAATTAATCTATTTATTGTTCGTTTCAAACAAAATAAATAAAAAAGCGGCTGAACGCCGCTCTTAAAATTGTTATTTATAGTTTTTTATTACTGCACCCGATCCTTTTATCTGGTATAAAGTCATCGGACCTTTTACTGAAGTTGAATCGAAAACTTTTCCACTTTCTTCAGCAAGATGTTGCATATACTCTCTTGCAGATTCCTCATCTAATTCAATTTTATAAACCTCTCCCTGAGCAAGGGCCCTTTTACCTGCCGCATCTTTTGGAAAAACAATTTCGCCGTCTTTTACTTTTATTTTAATAAACTGATCCGGAACATCGCTCTTAATATTCATCCAGCAACCCTGATTCTGGCAAACTTCGATAATTTCTCCCTCAACTAATACTTTTTTACCAACATATTTCTCCGGTTCAGCCAAAATGGTAGAAATTTTAATTGGTTTCTTAATAGTTATCTTTTTTCCAAGCTTTTTATCTTTTGCAAAACCATCAGTTACAGAAACAAAAGAAAAAATTACAATTAAGAAAAGAATAAGAGTTTTTTTCATATAGGTCCTTCTGAATAATTATGAATTATTTTATGTAAGGGCAATGCCTGCAATTATTTTCACAGCAAAAGCCCCGATGTTTAAGAAAAGTGTATGTAAAAACGGTAAAGCCTGTTTCAGGATCATCATAAGTTACCTGATCAGCCCTGCAGGCTTTCTCGTGAAGATCTATAATTTTTTCGTAAAAAATGTTATCCGGGCTTAGCCGTGAAATATGCGGAGCTGGAATATTTTTCAATTTTTTCACGATAAAATCGTAGAGAGAATTCTTTTTTATAGCTAATTTTAAACTTGATATGTAAATTAATAAATCCTGCGGAAAAGAACAGCGTAAAATAAATGCTTAAAAAACTACTTTTTAGGAAATTGAGTGCAGAGATAGTATGGATATTGACAATAACGATTCTTTTGTTTTTTCCTGAACTTACAGCTCAAATTACTTTTTTTATAGAAAGGGGATATACATATATTTTCCCCGACAAAGAACCATCAGAAGAAGTTGTTCTCATAACAATAAGTGAAGAAGATATTTTATCTCTTGGCGGATGGCCGCTTAAAAGAAGTTATTATGCTTCGCTTATTAATAATCTCAGAAAATTTGAACCATCAAAAATCGGCATAGAAATAGTTCTTGCTTCTTCACCGACACAAAAAATATACGATAATCTTTTACTTAATGAAATAATCCGGTCTGGAAATGTCGTACTTGCCATAGGAACCAGAAATGCCAGAATAGAGTCGGGAAAAATTACCGCTGATACCGTGATTTATCCATCAGTAAAAGAGCAACGACCGGATATTGTATCGGGGCATATCCTTTATTTTAAGGTTAAAGGAGATAAAATAATTATCCCTGAGATTCTGGAACAAAATGGTATAAAAGAGGTTGCTTTTTTCCGCCAATTATCGGGCTTCAAGTCCGATGACGCAGATAAGAAAATAAACTTTCATTCATCGTGGAAAAAATTTCGTCAATATTCTTTCATTGAAATTTTTTCTTTAATCAGGAACAATAGCCCCGAATTAAAAACCTTAAAGGGTAAAATTATAATCGTAGGTGTTACCGATAACAAATTCACGGAAAAAATATCAACGCATTTTGATTCAGAGGCACCGGGTTTGGCTATCCATGCATTTGCAGTGGATAATACCCGATCCTCCTCTTTTATTAATGATTCTCTCTATCTTGTTATTCCATTACTTTTTAATGCTCTGCTTATAGCTTTCATTCTATTAAAACAGAATGAAAACAAGAAAATCGTTTATTATATAATGGTTCTGATGCTATTTGTAATAATAAACGGTATATGCTTTCGATATTTTTCTCTGGAACTGGCGCATTCAATATCTTTTATTCCAATTCTTATGCTTATAGCCGTTACCTCTCTCAGAATTTATTTTGAAAGTATGAACGAGAAGGATAATACGAAATCTGAAGCGGAATTACTCCGACATCTGCTTATCAAAAGAAACAGAGATCTGGCTCTGTTGGAAAAAAAACTTTCCGAATACCACGGAGAAGAAAAACAAAGAATGGAAGCACAGATTGAAGTATTGAAAAAAGAAATAGAAAAAATGAAATCGCTAAGAGAGAGCGATAATGACAAAATATCAATTACAGAAAAAACTAAAGCCCTCATTTTTGAAGGAATAGTTTACACATCAAGAACTATGTCCGGAGTGATAAATCTGATTGAGAAAGTTGCGAAATCATCAGAGCCCGTTTTAATTTTTGGCGAGAGTGGAACCGGAAAGGAGCTTGTAGCGAGAGCGATTCATCAGAGAAGCCCGAGGGCAAAAAATAATTTTATTGCTGTTAATTGTGGAGCTCTTTCTGAAACTCTCCTTGAAAGCGAATTATTTGGACATGTACGAGGTGCGTTTACCGGAGCAAATACCGATAAAATCGGACGATTTGAAGCGGCGGATAAAGGTACTATATTTTTGGATGAAATAGGTGAAATCTCTGAAAATTTTCAGGTAAAATTACTTCGGGTTTTACAGTCAGGTACATTCGAAAAAGTTGGTTCATCGCAAACAAAAAAAGTTGACTGCCGTGTTATAGCGGCATCAAATAAAAATCTTGAAGTACTTGTTAAGCAGGGGAAATTTCGTGAAGATCTTTTTTATCGGCTGAATGTGTTAAAGATTTCCATACCCGCATTAAGAGAGAGAAAAGAGGATATACCATTTATTTGTGAATATATAATCAGAAAAAACAATTACAATATCGGAATTTCGAAAGCTGCCCTTGATGCGCTCGTAAACTATGAATGGAAAGGAAATATACGCGAACTTGAATCGGTGATAAAACGGGCATTGGTTTTTTCAGGAACCTCAGGAAAAGATATGATTCAGATAACAGATCTCCCTGAGGAGATTGTAAGGGGAATAGAGTTTAGTTATGAAGAAATAATTCTTGAAAATCTCCGTAAAAAGAAATTTTCTCATTCTTCATTAACAGAAACAGCAAAAGAACTGAATGTCAGTAGAACGGTAGTTTCGGAAAATTTCAGAGGAGCATTACTTAGTGCATATCTTGATGCGGGAAAAAATAAACGAAATGCCGCTATAGCCCTGTGTGGTAATGAAGATGAATCACAGATAGAAAAGATAGTATCTAAATTAGATACTTTTCTGGGAAATATAGAAGAAGATGTAAAAAAAATCGGTAGAGAAGATTTTGAGGAAGTAAAACAAAAACTTAATGTGAAATACAAAAATCTTCCCCGTAAGTTTCACTATGCACTGGATGAACTAATTCGTGAAGCAATAAAAAAACAATGAGACAAATAATTCTGCTTCTTCTCGCGGGATCACTCTCTATCTATCCTCAGTACAGAGCGGTTTTATATAACGGTACAGGAGCGTCAGTTCAGGATAAAATTATGGCGATTACTCTTGCGGGAATAGTTAACCGTGATTCAGCCCGACTATACTTGTTGAATGTCTATGAAACATGGAGTTATACAAAAACCGATGAGCAATGGAGGGATATTTATCGAACACGAGGCGGTGTGGTGTTTGATAGTGTACAATCTATTGTTTCTTTACTGAACAAATTCAGGGGTTTTATTAACGGCGGTATTAGTTACGATCCAACCAGATATTTTTCAAATTTTTCCGGACAGAATTTCCCTTGGCAAGCTGAATATGCAGCATTAATAGGTAGTTTAACCAACAGATTACCGGTTCCTGCCGCCTCAGCTCCGGCGCTTTCTCTGCAACTAAACGATTCGGTGTTGGTTACCGATTCGTTTGATGGAGACAGCGCTATATGGGTAACAGGCAGATTGGAGAAACCAACACATTCCTGGAATCAGTCTGGTTTAACAGAAGAGCAACGATATCTGAAGCTCCTCGATTGGGGCATCGTAAATTTATTACCCCGATGCAACACAACAGGGTTTTATATCCGTGAAATAACCGATTTCACCGTCAGCAAAAAATTCTTTCAGGTGAACCTTGCAGGTACTGATGATCTGGATCTTAATTCAATGCCTGTTGCGAGAGCAGAAATTTTAGAGCGCATATTAACATTTATGCATTTGAAAAACAGTAACGCAATATTTCACATTTATGGCTGGATAAGACCGGAGCCAATGACACAATGGTTTGCTCATTTTGGTTCTTCTTTTCACGAAACTCTTCTCGGAAATCTTTCATGGCATTCATCATTTCCCTCAGATGGAACAGCATATCAACTTGTGTCCAAAGTTAATCCCGATACAGTTACTCTTGAAAATAAATATTATCTGTTGTTTATTACTTCTGAGGGAGATGCCTCAAATTGGGTATTTGGTTTTCAGGCGGGCGCATGGCTAAGTCAGCAAAGAGGAGCAGTACCTCTCGGCTGGGGTTGGAATTTTCATTTACTTGATTTATGTCCGTTTGTAGCTAAGTACTACTATGAAACCGCTACAAAGAACGATGGTTTTGTTAGCGTTACTTCTCCTCTGGGTTATGCATTCCCTGACCTATGGGGTAATGAGGTTTGGCAGGGGGCAATTGATTCGACAAAACGATTAATAAACCGTTTTGATGTAAGGGAAGTATATGGATATAAACACTATGCCGGAAGCGGAACAATGGTGTACCGGGGAAAAACAATTAACAACAGTTTTAATTTTCAGAAATACGGTCAGTTTCAATCGGCAATAAATGCGACCCTAACCATGCTTTTTGACCCTCAGCTTCCCTCTCAGATTCCAAACACTACTTATGGAGCGTTATTGTTTAACCATGTGAACGATGGATCGTTTTATGGTAACGCAAGCGATTTAAATGCAATGACTAACAGAATATTAAATGCTTTATCCGGTAAACAAAAACCATATTTTCTCCTTGCCGGTTATCAGCGTATCAGACAGGATGATTTTTCCGGCAGAACAGATCCCGGGTCATCAGATATTTCTCTTCCTCGTTTAGCACAGGTGGTAAGTAATCTTAAGAACGATCCCGCACTTGGAAATTCGATTGAGGTCGTTACACCACAAATGTTTTCAGTTTTGATGCGAAAAAAACTCGGATTGCCGGTTAATGTAGAAACAGAAAAAATAGCAACAAATGATTTTATCCTTCATCAGAACTATCCAAATCCGTTTAATCCGATAACAAGAATAGATTTCGTAGTTCCGGAAAATGGAAATGTTGAATTAGCCGTTTACGATATTCTTGGAAATAAAATTATGACATTATTCAATGGGTTTGCTATGGAGGGAAAGAAAACCGTAAAGGTAGATTTATCGCAGTTTCCAACGGGAGTTTACTTTTACCGTTTAATAAGTAATGCCGGCATAAGCACAAGGAAAATGTTGTATATCAGATAAAAACAGATCAATTTATCTTTGGTTTGTTTCACTCAACCGGAGCGAGGAAATTGATTATGTTTATTCTTAAGCATTATAGATGCGTTTACCACTCATAATTTGTAATGTATTTCGTTCTCCGATTTTTAATGATAGAGAAGAGAAATTTTTGTTAGGATTTTATCTAAAACGAAGAATGAAAAAACGGAAAAAATCATTTCACATTTTTCTTTCTCCATACTTTAAAATAAAAAAGGCTGTCTCATCTAAGACAGCCCGCAAAAAATCGAATTGTAGTTATTGCATATTGTGGTAAACAGCCTGCACATCATCATCTTCTTCAAGAGCTTCAATTAAAGTGTGCACATCTTTCTGCTGTTCCTCAGTAAGTTCTTTCAGATTTGTAGGAATATATTGAGTTTCGGCACTGCTGACCTCAATATTTTTTTCTTCAAGGAACTTCTGCATTTTCCCAAAATCCTGGAAAGAAGTATAAATAAAGTAATATTCATCGTCGCCGTTAAGGTCATCGAGTCCGTGGTCAATGAGGTCAAGTTCAAATGTGTCAATATCTTCTATAAGATTTTGCTTTACCTTGAAAAGAGCTTTTTTCTCAAACATAAAAGATATACTGCCCGTATTACCAAGCGATCCTTCATGCTTACGGAATAAATGACGAACATTAGCAACCGTTCTGTTTGGATTATCCGTTGCCGTTTCAACTAACACCGCAACTCCGTGCGGAGCGTATCCTTCATAAATAATTTCCGTGTATCCGGTAGTGTCTTTATTAGAAGCGCGTTTAATAGCCGCTTCAATACGGTCTTTCGGCATATTAACGCTTCTGCCGTTTTGTATCGCAATACGAAGTCGGGCGTTACCGGAAGGATCCGGGCCGCCCATACGAACAGCAATTTCAATTTCTTTCCCGATGCGGTTAAATGCTTTTGACATTTTCGCAAAGCGGGCAAACATTTTATATTTTCTTTTTTCGAATATTCTGCCCATAAGGCTGTTACCTGTTATACTGTAAAATTTATATGAATAATAACCAAAATTACGAAAATCCGATTAATTACTGAATTCGGAATAACAGGGAAAATAAACCAAGAAGAAAACCCCCGACATATAAATCGGCAGGTTTACAAAAAAAATGTAAAAGCTATTATATCCCATGCC
>CAYTLQ010000135.1:0-5840 GCA_964438715.1 uncultured Ignavibacteriaceae bacterium | reverse complement strand
AACCTGATACAGGTGATGTAACAGTTATGTTAATATTTTTATTTCGTGGATAGAATAATGTTCTGTTCAGAGCATCGCGGACTGCAATACGAAAGCTCCCTTTTCCTCCGGCGCCAAGAGGGGGTATAAAACCGATGTACCTGTCTGCTTCCTCAACCTTTTTTGTGCCGTGAACGGGAGAAAATGACATGCTATACTCCAGGTTTTGACCTGTATTTTCAGAAGAATATAGTATGCGTACTGAAGTAAGCGCTGTTGATGAATATGCTGAGGCAATAACAAAAATTGTATCCTCAGGACCAGGTGACTTGGGGAAAAAATCAATTTTATAACAAATTGGTTCACTATTTTGGAGATTCAGTTGTGGTATTACTGAGGCAAGTCGAAGATTTACAAATTGCTTTAATCCGAATTTAACATGTTGATTAGAGTAACTGCCTGATGTGTAGGAGTTTAAAAAGTCATTTAGAGTGAAACCGTAATCTTTTGTACGAAATGTATCATTATATGCCGCTTCGGTAATCATAGTCCTTATGCTGTCTATTCTCTGCTCCCAGAAACTTAGCGGGAACAGATTTGATGCATAGAAGCGGAGAAAATGGGTAAACAAATCACGGTACTGTTTGTTTTGAAGAATTTTTTCTGCCAATGGGCGGGGACCGTTTAACACTTTCGGGAAATTGTATGGATCGGCAGTACTCCAGTTTATGCCGAACCAATCGATACCAAATGTATTATCGTAATCATACGGAATATGATGAAATTTGTCGGCAGTGGGATCATGATAAAGGTAATAATTGTTTGATAGCGACCGGTAATCATCCCATCCGCCAAGAAGAACATTAAATGCAAAGTAATTAATTACATCAGGCAAATCGAGAATTTTTTCGATTGAATCGGCAAAGACTGCATCAGGAGTATTATTAATGACACGAATAAACCGCACGAGCTGAGAATAATCTCCGGATTCTTCATTTGTTTTAAGCTCATAAACCGGCGTACCGTTATTGTTTAATAATTTATAGGTTACCTGATTTTCACCGAGATATCGGAGATCGGCTCCGTAGAGGCATTTCCATAAATTTCCGCTATCATCCGCAAAATGTTTTGAGAGAAATTCATCATCTATATGTTCCTCCGAAATATACAGGCCATAATACTTCTCATTAATATAAACTTTAACATGCGCCGCACGACTTGCATGCACTCCTGCTTTGGTATAGTTATCGAAGCAAAGTTTACTGCGTATAATCGAGGGATCGTTGTGTTCTCCGTTAAGATTCAGTTTATCAACTCCGTGAAACTCTCTGCCATGTTTAAATGTATTAAATGAAACCTTGAAAGATTTTTTTTGAGAATAGCGGGAAGTGTTTCCCCGAAGTCGAAAACCGATTGAGTCAATTGTTTCATCAATATATTTATTTCTGAATCGGAGGGAAGCAACAAATTCTAAATCGCTCGTCACATTCTGGTACAACCAGTTGAGGTATTCCGGATTGATAGTTATATCAACTCTTCCCACCTGCGTGTCATCATAAAGTTTCCAACTGTCATCACTTATTTGTGCATACGCAGTGAGAAGGGGGAGTATTGTCAGGATAAATAGTATTTTTTTCATAATGAAAACTACAACAATTTTTAACATAATTGTATGTATTTAATTTCTCTTCATTATGTTAAAAATATAAAAACGGGGAAAATAAAAAAGCCGCAATAACATGTATTGCGGCTTAATAATCGGATACACTTTGATATCAATACCAGAAATGGAACTGAAGAACGAAGGCATTATTATCGTATTTTGGTTCTTCGGTATTTATTCTGTATTGTGGTTTTAATTCAACAAAACTATATGGGAAGTAATCGAATCCAATAACAATATGTCCGAGCTCATTTTTATCCGCATTTGTATTCGGATCGAATTTATCATAACGAACTACTGCATCGAGGCCCTTTGTGAGCTTATATGATGCTTCAATCATCAATGCGGAAGCTGTAGAATCTTTCATTACGAGATTCTTAGCGTTATCAAATTCCGCAAGCAATGAGAAATTCCCAATTCCGAAGCCAAGATAACCACCGAACGAATTCACATTTGTTATGGTTGGTCCAAAACCTTTTTTAATAGAAGCAAAAGATCCGCCAAAGAAAAGATTTGCTTTATCGCCGAGAGAAGGAGTAAACAAAAGATTTGCAGTATAAACAGGGTCTTTAGAAAATGATGGATATCCTGCACCTCCGGCGCTCACTGTGAGAAAAGCGAGATCTGAGAAATAGTAGCCCAATTCAAAACCGGTTTCGGTATATCTAGGTTCATATATCCAGCCGGCAGTTACGCCCGAAAGAACGCCAAAGTCGCCGCCTCTTGTATATGCAGTATGATCATCGAGCCGTATTCCGTAATTAGGTGTAAAAGTTCCGGCTTTAATATATCCGTCATTCGGTAAAATTGATGCAACAGCGTAAGCCTCCCAAACACTCTGCGCAAAATCGTACCTTGAGTAAAGAGTAACTTTTTCTGATGCCATTACACCAAAGTACAGTGAACCCGCCATTTTATGAAAATCACTTTTCGTGTAAGCAGAGTCGAACCGTACAATGTATTGTGAACGAAAATCCGCACCGAAAAGAATATTTTTTCCTATCATCGGACTGACTTCAAATTCACTGTCATCCGAGTAGGTTTTATAGAGCATGAGATTATTTTTTCCGTATGCCCAGCCTTCTTTATTTCTTAATCCGCCCCCGGTAGGATTGACATGGCAGTCGGAGCATTTAGCGCCTGATCTTGCGGCAAATCGTGGCAAAGCGAGTAAATCGCTTGCAAACAGAGCAAAAACACAGAAAAGAAGTAAAGCACTTCTCATATAAAACCTTTCAATTTTGATATAGTAATTTTTGACGGACAAGAAATTAGAAAAGAATTTTTTTGTTTGCAAATTTTTAGAGAATTAATGATTTCGACCTTTCTATTATGTAATGAAAGAAAAAACTGGTTTAGTTAGAAACATCGAAATAAAATATGAGCTTTGTATTAAAAATTCAGTGTTAATTTCCCAAATTCTCGCAGTCTCAATTTTTTCGGAAAATGCCTGAATTTTATTAGATTAAATACTCTTAATTGACATTTATTCAATTATTAAGGAAAAATATGTATAATCCTAACCGCAGAGTGGTAGTAACGGGCATTTCTGCACTTACTCCGATTGGATTAACTGTTGAAGAATTCTGGCAAAATATGATGAAGGGTACGAGTGGATGTGCAACCATAAAATCATTCGATACATCCCGAGTTGAAACAAAATTTGCTTGTGAATTAAAAGGCTATGATTCGACCAATTATATGGATAAAAAAACTGCTCGCAGACTGGACCCTTATGCTCAGTATGCGATGGCATCAGCGTCAATGGCATTGAAGGACGCCGGATTGGATCCTGAAAAAATGTCCACCGAAGATAAAGAGCGAACGGGTGTTGTATTCGGGAGTGGAATCGGCGGCATTCAGACTTTTTATTCTCAGTCGTTGGTAAATCATTCACAAGGACCGTCAAGAGTATCTCCTTTTTTTATACCAATGCTGATACCCGATATAGCAAGCGGACATATTTCAATTGAATACGGCTTTAAAGGTCCGAATCACTGTATCGTTTCTGCATGTGCTACCGCAAATAACAACATTATCGACTCATACATGCTCATTAAGGCTGGAATGGCAGATTTAATTGTTACCGGCGGAAGCGAAGCAAGTATTTGCGAAATTGGTATTGCCGGTTTTAATTCTGCCCGTGCACTTTCTACCAGAAACGATTCTCCTGAAACAGCCAGCAGACCATTTGACCTTACCCGTGATGGTTTTGTTATGGGAGAAGGTGCCGGAACGCTGATAGTTGAGGAGCTTGAACACGCTCTTGCGCGCGGTGCAAAGATATATGTTGAGCTTGTTGGCGTAGGTCTCTCTGCAGATGCACACCACATAACAGCACCCGACCCTGATGGCAGAGGCGCAAAGTTAGCAATGATTCGCGCACTCGAAAATGCCGGACTAAAACCTGAAGATATTGACTACATCAATATGCACGGAACATCAACCGGTTTGGGTGATATTGCTGAAACGAAAGCTATTAAATCGGTTTTTGGTGACCATGCAAAAAAATTAAATGTATCATCTACCAAAAGTATGACAGGGCATCTTCTCGGTGCGGCAGGTGCAGTGGAAGCAATTGCATCATTACTGGCTGTGCAGAATAATATGATACCCCCGACAATAAATTTCACGACACCTGACCCTGAGTGTGACCTGAACTATACATTTAACACACCTCAGTCCAGAACCGTTAATTATGCCATGAGTAATGCATTCGGTTTTGGCGGGCATAATACTACTGTTATATTTAAAAAGTATCCTGCATGAAATAATTGATGGTGTATTAATTATTATCAGAATCCTGTCTTTCCAAATTGTTTTTGAAAGACGGGTATTCTGAATTATGTTCTTATATTGCAGGTTACATTCGGAGCACTTTTATATTAATTTGATTCATCACTCTTCAGCACTTATAAAATATTGATGTTACGATACCTGTTTGTAATAATAGTATTCTTGGGGGTATTTTTTGAAATTGAGGCACAGGATAAAGGCTTTGGCCTCGGACTGTTATTTGGGGAACCAACCGGAATCAGTTTCCGTCGGTGGAGTGAGCAGTTAAACAGTTTTGATGGAGCGATTGCCATTTCTCTTATGAAAAATAATAAAGCCAGTATGCAGTTTGATTATGTCTGGCATAAATTCAATTATTTCAGGACTGATGAACTTTTTCCTGTGTTTTATGGACTTGGAATCCGTTATCGGTTAAGGACTGATGAATCGAATACGCTGGGAATCAGGGCTAAAGCAGGGGTCTCGTGGTTCCCAAAACGATATCCTGTTGATTTTTTTGTCGAAGCGGCGCCTGTAATCATTTTTGTACCATATCTTGGATTAAGTTTTGACATGGGGGCAGGTGTGCGGGTATTCTTTAAAACAGTCGATTAAATGGCTGACTTTCTTTACTCCATCGACTTAGCAATTTTATATTTTTTTAATCATACTCTCTCATCGCCTTTTGCCGATAAATTCTTTTCCACAATTACTGATGTCAATAATTGGTTTATCACATACATTTTGTTAGTAGCCATACTATTTAAATATGGGGGAAGAAAGGGAAGAATTGCATTAGTACTTGCGTTAGTAATGGTTGCCGCAGCTGACCAGTTTGGGTATCGTATACTAAAAGAGAATATTGGCAGAATCAGACCTTGTGATGCGCTTACTGATATCTTAACTCCTCACGGGAAAAGTGGTTCTTATTCATTCCCTTCAAACCATGCATTGAATAATTTTGCTGTTGCTGTTTTTTTTAGTAGTCTTTATCCTCAGTTTACGGTTGTATTATTTATTGTAGCTTCGCTTATTGCTGTTTCGCGTGTTTACCTTGGAGTTCATTATCCCTCCGATATTATAGGCGGAGCAATTATCGGTTCGGCTATAGGCTTTCTATTCGTAGAATTATATCGTTTCATTGAAAAGCGATACATTAAAGAGTAGCAAAGTTTCTTATTTTTTTATCCAGATTTTTGTAATTCAGCATTTCCCGAAACACAAAATCCGTTTGAAGAGATAATTTTTGTTATAAGTACATTAGCTGATGATGGAGTAAAAAGTTTCGCACAAATGAAAATTATTTACTTATCGTGGAACGATGCCTCAAAAAAAAGTTGAAATTTTTGTGAAAATTGTCGGTTAAATTGATTGGCATTAGATATACCACAGTGAATTTATGTTCATTTAATTTTTTTGTTTT
>CAYTLQ010000134.1:0-11766 GCA_964438715.1 uncultured Ignavibacteriaceae bacterium | reverse complement strand
GGTATATAATTTTGAGAAAAATGTAAAATATCACTTCCCGTTCATTGGTGATAAACTGATAATAGGGAAATTCTGTATGATTGCTTCTGATGTACAATTTATTATGAACGGAGGGAATCATTTAGTTAATGCAATAAGCTCTTATCCGTTTGAAATTTTTGGTGGCGACTGGGCAGGAGCAATGGATGGTAAAGAATATCCTTTCAAAGGGAATACGGTCGTGGGCAATGATGTCTGGATTGGCTATAAATCTATTATTATGCCGGGAGTAAAAATAGGCGACGGCACTATTATAGGTACAGCATCTGTCGTTACAAAAGATGTTGAGCCTTATTCAATTATTGCGGGTAATCCGGCAAAACTTATAAGGAAACGATTCAGCGAGGAAGATATTGTTAAACTTTTGCACATCCAATGGTGGAACTGGGATATTAGTAAAATCACCCGAAATATTCATCTCATTACCGGAAACAACATTTCACTTTTGGAAGAATGTCAATGATGAGTATAAAGTTTTACTCTGTGAACATTCAACTACAAATACTCGATAAACCAGTTGTGCAATGGAGTTATAAATTTAAATACCTTCATTGACTGGTCGATGAGTTCTCTGGCAGAAAGTGTAACAAATTCAGCGCTTTCAAATCCGGCATAGAGTCCCGTATAAAGGAGCAATTCAGCATTTGGATTGGATGGATCGAAACCTTTGGGGGTTTTCTTCAGTGTCTTGCCTCCTATATGATAGCCGGGTTGTTTCTGAATTTTTTTCATTATTGTGAGTAGTTTTTTCCCTGCTTCGGGTTGTAATACAACCTGCCTGAATTTTAACAACAATTCTTTCGGGAATTCATAGTGACCCACACCAAGAAAGCACATATCCGGTTCAATATGAAAATAATATCCGGGGCATTCCATTTTTTTCTTGTCTCCTTCCCAAAACAACAGCCCCATATTTGTTTTATACGGTTCCTTGTTTTTACTAAACCGGACATCACGATGGATGCGGAAAATGGACTTATCGGTTTTTGGAATAGCTATTATATCGGGTCTGATATCGCTTAATTTATCTCCAAAAGTTAGTACAAGAGCTTCTGCAGGCTCCATGAAATCGCGATTGAACTCATTCCTGTGTTTTTCGAACCACTCCCGCGAGTTATTCTTTTTTAACTTCTTTAAAAATGATATTGTATTCTGAGGAAATTTTTCCAATGATGGATGTATCATCACTTCTCCGTTTGCAGGAATTAAATATTATTGTAAAATGTGGTTAAGGGGAAAATACATAATTTATTAATTATCACCTTCAACATTAACGAAGGTGACATCTCAATAACAAGAGTTCCGCCCCGTAGTGAAGTACATTTTCTGTTATTCCGCTTTTATTACAATATATTCTATCAGTATTTAAAGAATCGGAATGATTAATTTTTTTTACAATTTCACACTCAGTTTTTTCTTTTGTACTTGACAACTCACTTCGGGAAATGTAAATTGAGATCGTGAACAGTAAATATTTATTCCCCATTTGTAACACTTCTTCATTCTTCTGGTGGCCTCTCGGAGGCCTATAGCACTCTTTTGCCCATAGCGGCATTTTCCATATCGTCATTTTATTCGTATAACTAACAAATATACAATATACTTTTTATTGCATTTTAATGTTAAAGGAGATTTCCATGCAAAAAAAATTTTTATTACCCGAAGATAAAATCCCAAAAAATTACTACAATATTCTTGCCGATCTACCATCGCCACTACCGCCTGTTTTGCATCCGGGCACCAAACAACCGATCGGACCTGCAGACCTGGAGCCTCTTTTCCCTATGGATCTTATACTACAGGAGGTAAGTACTGAACGATTTATTGAAATTCCGCAACGAGTTTTGGAGGCTTATAAAATTTATCGCCCCAGCCCCCTTATTCGTGCAACCGGACTTGAGAAAGCTCTTGGCACACCGGCAAAAATCTATTACAAATATGAAGGTGTAAGCCCTACCGGAAGCCACAAACCTAATACGGCAATACCGCAGGCATACTATAATAGTCTCGCAGGGGTAAAGAAACTCACTACGGAAACCGGGGCTGGTCAATGGGGCTCTTCCCTTGCTTTTGCCGGCGCTATGTTCGGTATTGAGGTTGATGTTTTTATGGTAAAAGTAAGTTATGAACAAAAGCCTTATCGTAAAGCGATGATAGAAACTTTCGGAGGAAGAGTTACACCGAGCCCAAGTACGCGTACCAATGCAGGAAGAAAAATACTGGCTCAGGATCCGAATAGTCCGGGAAGTCTTGGTATTGCAATCAGTGAAGCTGTTGAAGTAGCCGCACTCGATGCTGACACGAAATACAGTCTTGGAAGTGTGCTTAACCATGTGTTAATGCATCAAACAATAATCGGAAATGAGGCATTACTGCAGTTCGAAATGGCAAATGATTACCCCGATATAATCATTGGCTGTACTGGCGGCGGCAGTAATTTTGCAGGATTCGTTTTCCCCTTTCTTGGTGAACAATTGCGGGGCGGTAAAAAACTGAAAATTATTGCTGTTGAACCCTCAGCATGCCCAAGTTTAACAAAAGGTACTTATACTTACGATTTTGGCGATAGTGTTCAGCTTACCCCGCTCCTTAAAATGCACACTCTAGGTAGCTCATTTGTTCCGCCGTCTATTCATTCCGGTGGATTGCGTTATCATGGTATGGCTCCGCTTGTAAGCCACTTGAAAGAATTGCAATTAATCGAAGCACGGGCAGAACAACAAACTGATTGTTTTGCGGCAGGGGTTTCTTTTGCACGATGCGAAGGAATTATTCCCGCACCAGAGGCAACACATGCAATTAAAGCGGCTATTGATGAAGCTTTGGTTTGCAAAGAAACCGGCGAAAGTAAAACGATTGCCTTTAATCTTTGCGGACACGGGTATTTTGATATGCAATCCTACATGAACTATTTTTCAGGTGCATTACAAAATCTCACCTATTCAGAAGAAGAGGTACAAAACGCACTTGCGAATGTACCGGTAGTATAAGTCCATATCGCCAAATTAATTCTATAGTTAGCATAAGACGGAGATTACGCAATTTATACTGATATCGCGTAACTCCGTTTTGCTTTAATTTCGTTGTAATTTTATTTTTGTTCTAAAATTATCTTAACTATGAACACTTCTGTTATGAAAAATGAAAAACCAAACGATCTGGTTATTTTCAGAACCGACGATGAAAAAATTAAAATAGATGTTTTGTTTGAAGACGAAACCGTTTGGCTTACGCAGGAGCAAATGGCTCAGCTTTTTGAAAAAGGACGAAGTACAATAGCAGAACATATTCAAAATATTTTTAAAGAAGGCGAACTACGAGAGGAATTGGTTTGTCGGGAAATCCGACATACCACAAAACATGGAGCTATTGAAGGAAAAACTCAGCGTGTTTCTGTTAAATATTACAACCTTGATGTTATTATTTCAGTTGGTTATCGTGTAAAATCGTTACGAGGTACTCAATTCAGGCAATGGGCAACCGCTCGATTGCGAGAATATATCATCAAAGGTTTTACGATGGATGATGAGCGATTGAAAGAACTTGGTGGAGGCAATTACTGGAAAGAACTCTTAGACCGTATTCGCGACATTCGCAGCAGCGAAAAAGTTATTTACCGCCAGGTACTCGACCTGTATGCAACCAGCATTGATTACGACCCCCAAAGCGATACCTCTATTAAGTTTTTTAAAATGGTGCAGAATAAATTGCATTATGCCGTAAACAAACAAACCGCTGCAGAACTAATATACAACCGTGCAGATGCAGAAAAAGAGTTTATGGGATTAACAACATTTTCAGGCGCTATGCCAACAAAAAAAGACATATCAATTGCTAAAAACTATTTGAATAAAGACGAATTATTTAAGCTCAATCGTTTAGTTTCAGCTTTTTTTGACCTTGCCGAAATGAAAGCGATGGAACATGTTCCGATGAAAATGAGCGATTGGGTAAATGAATTGGATAAGTTTACCGGAATGTATGGAGAAGGCACGCTGAACGATGCAGGAAGTATTAGCCACGAAAAAGCTATAAGAAAAGCAGAAGACGAGTACCGGAAATATCAGGTTAAAACTTTAAGTCCGGTTGAAAAAGCATACCTTGTAACGATAAAACAACTTGAACAAAAAGCCAAAAAAGGAAAAGATACGAAATGAAAGGCTTTAATTTTGAAAAAGATTTGCTGCATCAAAAGCAAGCCGTAGAAAGTACTATAGCTCTTTTTGAAAATATTCCTTTACTTCAACCAAACGAAGTAAATAAATACTATTATAATGCCCACTTATGCCTCCAATAGTTTTATCAAGGTGGAACACAGCAGACCCATAGAGGAAAAGCATCTCTCACATGCTCTGCATTCTCTCGGCGTTTGATTCTTTCAAATGTATTTATTTAATCGTTGCATTCGCCGAAGCTGGTACATAAAAAATTGAGCAGGAATCTTTATTAACTGCTAAGACGGGCAGTCAAATATCAACTTTTTCATTTCACAGGCTACTTACTTCAGGTGTACCCTACATATTTTCATTATATTAGAAACATAAATGATTAATATGTTACAATGTAGAATTTTACATGTCCCTCCGAAAGGTTGAGTTTATTCCGCTTGGCGGCGGTTCAGAAATAGGCGCAAATAGTTACTTTTTACGGTTTGGTAATCGGGAATTTATTCTTGACTGTGGTATGCATCCCTTAAAAACCGGTTGGGAGGCTATTCCGGCTCTCAGTGCAATCGAAACACGATCACCCGACTACCTGCTTGTTTCTCATGCTCATCAGGATCATATCAGCTCCTTGCCTTATGTGGTAAAGCAGTTTCCTTATGTAAGGGTTTTGATGACTCCCCAAACCCTTCAGCTTTCACGGTTAACTCTGCACAATTCGGTAAGCATTCTCAAATCTCAGATTCAACCCGAAGACCATTTCAAAGTTTATTCGCACGAAGAAATTGATCTTCTGCTTAAAATGTCAGGCGAAATACGATATGGCGAAAAAACCTTACTGCATGGTTATGGAGCAGATGAAGAGGATATTGTTACTGCAACCTTGTTTGATGCAGGCCATATTCTTGGTTCAGCGGGAATATTGCTGGAATCCGGGAATCACTCAATATTTTATTCGGGAGATGTGAATTTTTCCGATCAGGCTTACCTCGCAGGGGCATTATTTCCTAACCGTAAAGTTGATACGCTTATACTTGAATCGACTCTTGGTGCATCCAATTCCCAGGAATTGCGTGCATGGAATGATGAAGCGGCACATTTCTCATCGTCTGCGAATAACATTCTCGCCGGCGGAGGAAGCATTCTTATTCCTGTGTTTGCACTAGGTAAAATGCAGGAAATTCTCTCCATGATTTGGCAACAAATGAGTGCGGGAAAACTCGCTAATGTCCCTCTCTATACCGGCGGTTTGGGAAGAAAAATCAGTCAGTTATACGATAATTACCGTTATACCATTAATGTAAAAGATACCGGTTTTGTTTTGAGTAATATTCCTCAGAATAATTTATATGAATTAAATGATCCTGAAACACTTTTCAAGGAGCCTTGTATTGTGCTAGCATCTTCTGGTATGGTAATGCCTGGTACAAAATCCTACCAACTTGCTGAAATATTTCTCCGAAGAAACAGCTCAGCTATTTTTACTGTCGGGTATATGGAAGAGAGCACACCCGGATTTAAAATTGCAAATGCACAAAAAGGAGATAAAATTCGTTTAACCGACTTTTCAGATTTGCTTGAAGTTCAATGTACTATTCAAAAGTTCCGCTTTAGTGCACACGCAAAAAGAGAAGAACTACTTGCTCTGGTGGATAGAATGCAACCCTCACGCATATTTCTTGTTCACGGACAGGAAGAATCAGTGAATTGGCTGGGAGCAGAAATACTAAAAAAACATCCCGAGTGCAAAGTTCACAAAACACAAAATTGTATGCCCATTACCTACAGTTACTAATAGATTTCCTTTTTTTACTCAATTGTAATTATTGAAGGATTGCTTTCATTCCAGAGCCTGTCCATTGCGGTAACGACAATATAACTACCGGAAGGTATTTCACTTAAAGGAATGCGTACTTTTCTGGTAGCGTGCGATACATTGAAACGAATGTATTTCCCTGAATTTTCGGACACGGCATTTGCATCGGGTATCAGATAAACAATATACCTTTCCGGCAACCCGCCATCTTTAGCAGGCAACGGGGTACTCCATGTGATTATCAGATTGGTATCTTTCTTTTCTACTTTAAGACTATCCGGCGCGTTGGGAGGCAAGGCATCTTTCCACGGCATCAGAGGAGGAAATGCAGGATAACGGTAATAAACTAAACGAAGTGAATCAGCAACTCCACTAAAGTTTTCGGAAATACTCTTTGCACTGAAATGAACCTCACCCAATACATTATTGAATTGTCTGTTCATTAATATCTGCTGATAAAGCTGTGTCTTATCGCCCTCATATCTTCGGCCTGTGAATTTGGATGTAAAAAGTCCAATATACAAATGAACATCTTCCGTTACTTCGCTCCACCATGGTAATAAATTAGAATATGGCGCTTTCGCATGGTCTGTTTCCCAATACAGTTGCGGTAATACATAATCAACCGATTTATTTTCTATCCATTGTAATGGATCACAGTAGAGAATATGAAATGACTCAAATCCGCTCGTATTTGCAAATTTATTTTCTACAATACCAAAAGGACTAATTCCGAATTTAATATGTGGTTTTACCGTCTTGATCATATTATTAAGCGAAGCCATAAGACTGTTAATACTATGCCGTCTCCAGTCGTCGATATTGTCAATTTCTTCAGGAAAAAGAGAATATGTCAGAGAATCCTCATTGCTCACTTTTGGAGAATATGGGTAAAAGTAATCGTCAAAATGAATACCGTCAACATCATATCGGGTTACAACATCGGTGACAATAGAAAGTATGTATTCCTTTACCTTCGGATGTCCGGGATTAAGCATAGTATAACCCGGAAACTGTAACAGCCAGTCAGGATGAAGAACTGAAACATGATTTGAAGCCTGTGGATACTCACCCGGAGTTTTTACTGCACGATAAGGATTAAACCATGCATGTAATTCCATTCCCCGTTTATGGCTTTCATCAATAACAAATTCTAACGGATCGAAATACGGGTGAGGAGCCTGCCCCTGTTGACCGGTAAGCCAATAAGACCACGGCTCAATATCTGATTTGTACAGCGCATCGCATTCGGTACGAACCTGAAAAAATATTGTATTAATTCCGGCTCTTTGCAGATTATCAAGCATTGTAATAAGCTCTGTTATTTTCTCTCCTGATGAACTTGTGCGGCTTGAAGGCCAGTCAATGTTGCCAACCGTCGCAATCCATGCGCCGCGCATCTGATATTTTTGTCCTTGCGTATATGGAGTAACGACGAAGAGAATAAGGAGAAGTATCGGAAGGATGTTATTTCTCATAAAGTATTACCGGAATTTGTTAATATTCAGGTAGTAAAATTACATATATTGCCATTATTAAATACTATTAACTAAATATCTTTAAGAAATTAAATGAAAGTCGTTATTCAGAAATCACCGGTTCAAATTCCCGTGCTGGATGACAAAATAATTAAAGAACACTTTGGCAGGGTAAGCACAGGAAATACTAATTTTTCATTTGCTCACATGGTTGCGCCTCCGGGATGGGGAGAGCCGTTTCAGACTCCCGAATTTGATGAGTTAACCTTTATTATATCAGGCAAGAAGAGAATTGAAACAGATAATGAAGTTATTGACCTTGAAAAAGGTGAATCCGTACTGATTAAAAGCGGAACCAGAGTTCGTTACTCAAATCCATTTAAAGAATCATGTGAATATGTATCCGTTTGTATGCCTGCATTCGACATTAACACTGTACACAGAGACGAATTACCCCGATAGTGACAAATACACTTTTTCCATATTACGGCAAATCAGCGAAGTTTGTAATTACATTAACGATACTAAAATTATTGTCTTATTAGATAAAGGAGTTTAGACGGGTGATATGTTCTTAAATCCGAAAAATCGCTTAACCCGCTGTAAGATATTCCCATTACACTCAGGAAAAATTTAAAAAACAGTAAATTTGTTTATTGGAAATTTCGCAGATATGAATGATAAAAAGGGTAATTTTAGTTCAAGGCTGTTGTGAAATACGGTGATTAAATTATTAAGGAAAAATCAATAGAATAATTAAAAGAATATTTTATGCAATACATATCTGATTTGGCAGTTTACACTTATGGTTCACCGGAAAAAAAACCCATTGTGTTTGTTCATGGCTTTCCTTTAAGCGCCGCAATGTGGAAATATCAGGTTACTGCATTACAGGAGGATTTTTATTGTGTTACTTACGATATACGCGGACTTGGAAATTCGACTACCGGACATGGTCAGTTTACCTTAGAATCAATGGTTGATGACCTTGAGCTTGTTATTCAGACACTTCATATTCATAAACCTGTCATCTGTGGTTTATCTATGGGAGGATATATTTGCCTTCGTGCGGCGGAAAGAAATCCGGAATTGTTCGGCGGCTATATTTTCTGCGATACAAAATCTGCGGCAGATAATGATGAAACGAAGATAAAAAGAGCAAATGCCGTAAAAAGAATTAACAGGGGTGAGGCTGTACAATACATAAGTGAATTTATCCCCACAACAATTTATGCGGAGAATAAAGAGAGAATCTATGCGGAGAATGAGAACGAGCTGAATCAGTGGCTGATGAACGATCCTGTTGGGGTTAAAGGATGCCTGATTGCAATGGCGGCACGCACCGATACCACACAGGCGCTGAAAAACATTCCTGTTCCTGCACTGTTTATTTGTGGCGAAAAGGATTCTCTTTCTACTCCCGAGGTAATGAAAACAATGGCAGATAATTCTCCGGGCAGTCGTTTCGCTTTGATAAAAAATGCTGGTCACCTCTCCCCCCTGGAAATGCCAAATGAAGTGAATATGGAAATTAAAAACTATCTTGAAACAATTTAATACAAGGCAAACTTATGAGCTCAGATAATATTGGAACTGTTGGCTGGTTTGATCTTACTGTACCAAATGCAGAAGAGGTAAGGGATTTTTATTCCAAAGTTACCGGGTGGGTACCCGAAGGATTAAATATGGGAGAGTACGAGGATTTTGTTATGAAAACACCAACATCACAAATACCCGTTGCCGGAGTTTGCCACAAGAGGGGTACGAACAATCAACTTCCTCCATATTGGATAATTTACATTACGGTAGCTGATCTCGAAAAAAGCCTGAAGACAGTAACCGAAAACGGTGGAAGAATTATTATCGGGCCAAAGAATGCCGGTGAATCCGGACGCTATTGTATCATTTCTGATCCTGCAGGAGCTTATTGCGGACTATTTCAATATACAACAACAGAATAAATCCTGACGGAATGATTTCGCTCCCATTCTGTACTTTACCTTGCATTGAATGAAAACCATGAATATATTTATTTATATTAAATCTTTAAAATTTGATTAAGAAATGAAAAACTTCCAAAAACTTATACTTCCCCTTTTAGTTCTCCTTGTTGTTGCACTTATTTACTTTACATATTTCGCACCGCAGGAAAAGCTTGGCTTGTTTTCAGCGCTTGACCCTAACAATAGTGCGAGCAAAGAAATTCGTGTCGAATTGGTAAAAGAAAAAGGATTTACTCAAGACCCCGGACAGGGTGTTACTATTTTTTACGCGAAAGATCAGGCGGGCGTTGAAATGTTAATCCACGGACCTTTTGAAATGCCCCCCTCAATAGAGGTAAATTCCATTGTAACACTTCGGGGTCATTTACATGGTGATTATTTCCATGCCTCAGAGGTTTTAGTAAAATAAGTGTTGAATAATTAATCATCATACCGATGAAATATTCAACAGCTTAATTTGTTGATTTTTACACATTTTTCAAGACTTTTATTTTTCTATAAGAAAATTTCAACAGGAAGCCTGTTGAGAATTTCAACACTCCCAAAAATTTCCCTTTTTTAATAGATTGTCGTAAGTTATTGTTTTATAATAGCTTACGACACTATTCCAATTCCGGCATTATCCTTGAATAACAATCTCTGAATAAGAGATAAAATTTCATTCAAGGAGAATAAAAATGGTCGCTTTATTTGTTGTTTTAACCTTCATAGTCTTTTTATTAGTAGATTTCATCGTATTAAAAGCACAAAAAAAAGAACATCCTGCGTTTGTAAGCCTGTCAGTTTTCAATAAAGGCAGTATCATTCTACCGGCAGGCTATTTTCTTTCTAAAGGACATACCTGGATTACCAAGGTGAAAGGTGATATGGTACGCATGGGGGTAGATGATTTTATCCTGAAGGCATTCAAAAATCTTACCGTAACGCCGATTAAAAAGGAAGGCGATAAAGTAAAAGCCGGAGAAGTAATATTCGAAGCAAGATCCGGTAAACACACAGTTTCACTTCGCTCGCCTGTTTCAGGTGAAATAACGGGAATTAACCGAAATCTTGCTGAAAAACTGATTAGCGATCCTTATGATCCGGACTGGCTCATTCAGGTAAAACCCGATTCTTTTTCAAATGACATTATTTCACTAAAGACCAGAGATGCCGCTGTTAATTGGCTGAAATCGGAATTCACCAGATTTAGAGATTTCGTCCACGCACAATCCTCTGTACCGGAACTTGCAGGAGTAACAATGGCTGATGGCGGAAACATTGTTGAAGGAGTTCTAAAGAACTTTGAAGATAAAACCATCAGGGAATTCGAAGAACAATTTCTTTCACTTTAATTTCGGATGGCAGTTATGAAAAAGCAAAAAGGTTTACTGTTTGATTCAACCCTTTGCGTTGGATGTGGAGAGTGTTACTTTGCCTGTAAAACAGCGAATAACCTTCCGGAAACCAATAAAGATCCACTTAAGGACCATCTTTCAGCATCAACATATACTGTAGTTGAGCAACATGGTGAAGTATTTACACGAAAACTATGCATGCATTGTCAGGACCCTACATGCGTGTCAGTATGTCCCGTTGGAGCATTCCAAAAAACCGAAGAGGGACCTGTTCTCTATGATGAATCGAAATGTATCGGCTGCCGCTACTGTATGCAGGCATGCCCTCACAATATTCCCCGTTATGAATGGAGCAGTGCAAATCCGCGTGTAAGAAAATGTATTATGTGTCATGAGCGACTGAAAAAAGGCGAGCCAACAGCATGTTCCGAGGCATGTCCAACCGGAGCCACCATCTTCGGTAATCTGGATGAGTTGGTCGCTGAAGCACAAAAGAGAATACAAGAAAATCCCGATACATACTATCCGCATATCTATGGACTGAAAGAAGCGGGTGGCACAAATGTGCTTATTCTATCTTCCGTTCCTTTTGATCAATTGGGATTTGCACGCAATTTACCACAGGAAGCATTGCCACATCTTACAATGAAAGCTCTTGAGAAAATTCCAACTGTGGTTTCTTTTGGTACAATTTTTCTTGGAGGTATGTATTGGCTTACAAAGAGGAAAAATGAAATTGCTCACGAAGAAAAATCCAATAACGGAGAACGAAAATGAAATCTTTAAATATTCTTAAACCTACATTCTGGAAATCAGTTGCATTTCTGATAATTATTTTTGGTTTATATTCCACATATCTAAGATTTACCAAAGGACTTGGTGCAACAACAAATCTCTCCGACGCATTTCCATGGGGTATGTGGATTGGGT
>CAYTLQ010000133.1:0-4638 GCA_964438715.1 uncultured Ignavibacteriaceae bacterium | reverse complement strand
GTTTACGCATCCTTGAAAACCTATTGGTGCTGAAGCAGAATTATTTATAAATAGGCATTATTTCAGTAGATTTACAAATAAAATCTAAATTATAGAGAAAATAAAAATTTGACAGAGAATAAGACATTAAAAGTTCTTCCAATTCAAACAAATACTCATTGGGAAAACAAAGAAGAAAATAAAAAGCTCATTAATAAAATACTTTTGAAGACAAATGTACCGGAAAACAGTCTTTTAATTTTCCCGGAAATGACATTAACCGGTTTTACAATGGATTGTAAAAAATTTGCTGAACGAGAGGATGGCGGTTCATTTGAATATTTTTCGGGATTATCCGCTTTCTATCGTTGTCACATTATAGCGGGGATAATTTTAACAGATGGTAATAAGTATTTTAACTCGCTTGTTCATTTTGAAACTACAGGTAGAATAGCCGCCATATATAATAAAATGCACCTATTCTCTCTTGCAGGCGAGGACAATTACTATAATTCCGGAAACAGTACGGTAACAACTTCTGTTAATGGTATTAAAACAGGCTTAACAATTTGTTATGATCTCCGTTTCCCTGAATTATATCGTAAATATTCAGAGGAAGGAGCCGAATTAATTGTCAATTCTGCAAATTGGCCGGTGCAAAGAGTGGGACAATGGTCTGCATTACTAAAAGCCAGAGCTATTGAAAATCAGTGTATAGTTGCAGGAGTAAACAGAATAGGCCTGGATCCGAATGCAGAATATAATGGTCAATCGGCTCTAATAAATCCACTTGGTGAAGCAATATATAAGTCAGCCGAATCCTCAATACCTTCATTAATAGATGTTGACATATCTGAAGTTGAAAGAGTGAGAAACAAACTACCATTTCTTAAAGACCGCCGTTTTACTATCTCTTTAACCGCAGACAAAATAACATGAAAATTCTCATTACCGGTGGTGCCGGTTTTATCGGAAGTCACTTAACCGAATACTGTATATTTCAAAATCATGAAGTAATAGTTTTAGACAACCTTCGCACCGGCAAAAGGGAAAACCTACCGGAGCATCCTCGGCTGACATTTTACGAGGGGAGTGTTACTGATAAGAGTTTACTTTCGGAAATACTTCATGATGTTGATGCCGTTGTTCACCTTGCCGCTATTGTTTCGGTACCCGAATCATTTGAAAACCCGTCAGAGTGTTTTGAAGTAAACACTCTTGGACTTATGGGCTTACTTGAAATCGGCCGCAGAAAGAAACTAAAGAAAATTGTATATGCAAGTTCCGCAGCGGTTTATGGTGATGCGGTACATACACCGATTAAAATTACAACTCCTGCCGCTCCGCTCTCTCCTTACGGATTTGCAAAAAAACATGGAGAAGATATCCTTGCCATATTGGGTAAGGAATACGGGATAGCAGGCGTTGCAATGCGATATTTCAATGTTTATGGACCAAGACAGAGTGCGAATAGTTCCTATGCCTCTGCAATACCGATATTTATCTCGCGTGCATTAAAAAATGAGGACATCATCATTTTCGGTGATGGTAGTCAGACACGGGACTTCATTTTTGTTGATGACATTGTAAAATACAATTACTTTGCATTGATAAATGATATTACACCCGGTGTGTACAATATTGGTACAGGTAACTCACCTACAGTTTTGGAAACAGCCAAATTGATTTTACAACTGTCCGGAAGCAAGGGGAAGATTCGTTTTACATCCGGTCGCAAAGGTGATATCGTAAAAAGTGAGATTGATCCTTCTGAGACTTTCGAAGCATTTGGATTTATGCCGGAATATTCACTTAAACAGGGTCTGATAAAAACACTTCGGACTTATGATTTATAAAACAGAAGACTGGCTGTAAAGTTCATAGAATTTTTTTCGATTGAGAGAGGGGATCTGAATTGTTGAAACATTTCCCTTATTTGTGCTCACATAAAAAGGATGACTATAATTATAAGGTGAGTTTTTCCTAAAAATCCTCCGGATCTATTTTCGTAACAATCATTTTCATACTGATAGTTGCTCTTTTGTATTCACTTTTGCGTAATGGCTCTGTTTCAACAAAACCGAGTTTTTTGTATAGCGCCATTGCAGAAGAGAGTTTCGTGCTGGTTTCAAGATAGATTTGTTTCCCGCCATTTCTGCGCACAAAATCAATAGCAGTTAATGCAAGTTTCTCACCTAAACCACAACCACGGTATGATGCTGTGACTGCCATTTTCGTCAGTGAAAATATTTTTTCATTTTCCCTGGTAACCGCTATAGTTCCAACTGCAGAATTTTTATACAATGCAAAAAAAATCATCCCGCCATTTTTCAGAATATATTTTTCCGGTTGAGAGAGAATTTTTCTATCAATTGCTTCAATTGTAAAAAATTCCCCGAGCCACTCCTCGTTTAGTAATCTAAAGTGTTTTTTATATTTATCTTCAAATGCAATTATAATTGTTTCTCGATTAATTTTGTGCTTTAACCTTCTTTGAACACGCTCATAAAGTGATTGTGAAGCATGTGCTGACTCAAACTGTGAAATGCTCTTCAGCATGTCTCCACCGGAGAGTGCAATTAACTCTGATGTACATTCACCAATCACCTCTGCCAAAGGGAGAATATCACGGAAGATGGATTTTCCTAACGGTGTCAAATGAACAAGTCTTTTTCGCTTATCCTTTATATCCATTGAGATTTTTATCAATTTCTTTTCCGCCATTTCCTGTGTAACCTGAACAACAGCAGGGTGTGAAATCTGAAGCATTTCGGCAATCTCAAGAATGGAAAGCGATCCGGTTCGATAGAGTAATGCGGTTGTTGTGAACCATCGCGGTTCAAAATCCAGACTATGTTCTTTGTAGATGCGTGCAACATCACTCATGAGTCGGTCACTAAGTCGTTTTAATCGACTGCCGAATGACATTGCTTTGAGTTGCTGTAAAAAGTCTTCTTTTGTTTCCATTTAGAAAGATAAGTAAGCGCTTACATAAATCCAAGATTTAATTCTTTTTCCATTATTTTCGGCTCACAAAAAGAAGTATTTGCAGGAATTATTTATTCACTCTGAGAAAAGCAATATATTTCGTTAAATAAAAAAGGAAAAAAGTATGAGAAGTATTCACGTAACGGGCTCAGATCAGTCATACACTCCGGGTAAAATAGTTTGTGTGGGAAGAAATTATGCAGCACATGCCGCTGAACTTGGTAATGAGGTGCCGGAATTTCCCCTGGTTTTTCTGAAACCAGTTTCATCTATGATCGCATCAGGGGAACATATAGTTCTACCGGATTACTCAAACGAAGTACATCATGAAATTGAGCTTGTTTTACTACTTGATAAAACCATAAAAAATGCGTCAGAGGAAATTGCTGAATCAGCTATTGCCGGTTATGGTGTAGGTTTGGATATGACTGCCAGAGATAAACAGGATGAACTTAGAAAAAAGGGTGAACCTTGGACGTTAGCAAAGTGCTTCGATACTTCTGCTCTGGTTTCAGAATTTGTTAAAAAAGAGACAATCCCCGATATATTACAACATAAAATACAATTGTGGGTGAACGGAGAACTGAGACAAGATGCTGAACTTTCACTAATGCTTTTCAAACCGGCACAAATTGTTGCCTACCTTTCTAAAATATTTACATTAGAAGCCGGAGATATTATCTTCACCGGCACGCCAAAAGGTGTATCAAAAGTACATCGGGGAGATAAATTAGAGGGTGAAATCGAAGGTGTTGCGAAACTGCAAACTGTTATTGTTTGAAGAACTGTTCATAGTTTTTCAAAACATCCCTCTGTTATTGGAATTTTGTAATCAGTTAAACATTGATTAGCTTTAAAGACAGTGTGTATATCTTTAAAATTTACAAAGGAGCTAGTTATGTTTAAGCGATTTTTTATGTCCGTTTTATTCGTTATTCTACTTATTCCTGCCGGTTTTATTCACGGTCAGGAACAGGATGAAAGTATGAAAAAATGGATGGAGTATATGACTCCGGGCAAGGAACACGAAATGATGGGGTTAATGAAAGGTAACTGGAAAGCTGATCTAACGATGTTTATGGCTCCGGGCGCTGAACCAATGAAAATGGAAGCGACTGCAACAGTGGAAATGATTCTGGGTGGTCGGTATCAGCAAATGAAATACAGTGGTAACATGATGGGTATGCCATTTGAAGGTATTGGTATCACTGCCTTTGATAATGCTACCAAGAAATTTTATTCCTCATGGATAGATAATATGGGTACCGGTCTTCTCTATTGTACAGGTACCGGTGACGAAAAAACAGGTATAATAACACAGACAGGAGATATTGTTGACCCGATGACTGGGCAACCAAGCTGGTTTAAACAAGAAACCTGGTTCGATGGAAAAGATACCGGATGGATGAAGATGTATCAGAAAATGGACGGAAAAGAATTTATGTCTATGGAAATAAAATTAACCCGTATGCAATAACAAATTGAAAATTATTTAATAAGCCCCTCCTCGGGGCTTTTTATTTTTAAAAATTACGGTCTAATCGACTATAAAAATTCAAAAGATAAATTTTTCAACTTTAGCAATTTTTCATGCTGAGTGACTATCTAAATTATTATTTGCGCAACTAAATTTGCAAAGTTTGTTTATCTGTAATTAGCGTTCAAGAGATC
>CAYTLQ010000132.1:0-5428 GCA_964438715.1 uncultured Ignavibacteriaceae bacterium | reverse complement strand
ACCAAATGACTTTTGAACTTCTTAATTGTGATTACAGTCACCCAATACAAGAAAATTATTTTTATTATTATATTTACAGCATCGTCGGTGTGTGATTACCAAAAAAATTTTTGAGTACTTACAAAATGTATAGGCAATATTTTTATACATCATTTCTGTTTGTAACTATCTATCTACTCCTCAGCGAAGGTTCGGCACAATCTCTCGTTCAATCATCAGCTAATGATGTACCGCAACTAATAACAATGTCATCTCCGATTAAAACGAAGGGGATGCGCATCAATGATATTTTATCTCCTGAGCATTTGACCGATGCGTCAAGTACTATCTGGCACTGGCTCTCTCCCCTGCCTCAGGGAAACACTCTTGTTGATGTAGCAGCGATTGATTCAAATACAATAATTGCCGTCGGTATAAAAGGCACAATTATCCGAACATCCGATCGCGGGCAGACCTGGGCAGTTAGCGTCAATGCGGCTAATCTTGATGTTTTAGAAAAGGTAATATTTATTAATGATACATCATCATTCGTTATTGGATGGTACGAAACATTACTCAACAATGAAAAAATTTTTAGGAGTTTTGTTTTGAAAAGCACAAATGGCGGGCTTCATTGGAAACGGGTGTACAATCCAATACAGCAAACGCAACTTACTGGCGCTTATTTCCTGAGTGCCGGTCAGGGGTTTATTGCTGGGACAAAGGGTTTTGTTGCAAAAACATCTGATGGAGGAAAAAACTGGCAACTAGTAAATACCGGTACTACGGAGGATTTTCAATCCGTCCTATTTCTTAATTCAGAAATCGGTTTTCTTGGAACGAGAAATGGAAAATTACTAAGGACAAGTAACGGCGGTTCAACCTGGCAGACAATAAATCTAAATTTGAATGAGCGAACTGTTTTTAGTATCAATTTTATAAATCAATCAACGGGATTCATCTCCGGTTGTTTTGGCAGAGGCACCGGTCAAAATGGAGGTTTTATATTAAAAACCACTGATGCAGGACTCACATGGTCACAAGTATTCAGTAACACATTGTCGCAAATTTACAGTATCGGTTTTTTTGGTCCTCTGGAAGGCATTGCATTAGGGAGCCTCTACTCGCAGACTGAAGCAAAGTACACCGGAAAAGTATGGAAAACCACCGACGGCGGCAGTTCATGGAATGAAACAAGTAATTATGTTACAAAACGAAGGATTTTCGGGAGCCAGACGGTTAGCACTTCTTTTATATTGGCTGTAACAGAGGGGGGTGTGGTACTTTATTCCTCAAACAGAGGTGGTAGTTGGGGCAGGGTTTCGCTCGAGATAACCGATGAGGATATTAATGATATTCAATTTGTTACTCCTGATACCGGATTTATTGCCTGCACAAATAATCTTATTTATAAAACCACGAATGGCGGTATTGACTGGACAGGAAAACTACTTGCAACACCACCGGGAGATATTTCCGCATTCGATTTTCTTTCCAAGACTATTGGTGTAGCTGTAAATACTGAAGGAAAAGTATTCCGTACGATAAATGGTGGTGAAATATGGTCAGCAACATTTAACACCACTGTCCCAATGTATGATGTAGAATTTGCTTCCGTAAATAATGTTTTTTGTGTGGGTTTTGCTGACTCATCTATCGGAAAACTTTATCGCTCAACTAACGGCGGCATAAATTTCAATGAGATTAAATCATTCCCCTCAGGATTTCCTTCCTCAGTGTTTTTTGTTGATACACTCTATGGCTTTATTACCCTTACAAATTCGCAGGGAAAGGGATTCCTTTACCGTACTACTAACGGCGGACAAGTATGGGACAGTGTTCCCACTGTCTTCAGTTTTAAAGTCTTTAAATCCTACTTCATCAATAGGAATATCGGTTATATCATTGGTTCCGATGGTCGTATTGCCAAAACAACCAATGGCGGAGTTCACTGGTCTGTTGACTCTCTGAGCAATACCGTTCTCAGCGATATTCAATTTATAAACCCAAAACTTGGTATAGTTACATCTCTTAATGGAAGGATATTTTACACCACAGATTCAGGAGCAACATGGTTACGCTCCCCTGCACCGTCTTCTATGAAATACAGGGCGATTCAGTATGTAAAATCAGGAGAAACCATTAAAACATACGCTGCAGCACAGGGCGGTACTCTCGTTATAAGCACTGTTTCTCCATACAACGAAAAAATATGGAATTGGATAGGTGCGGCGGATTCATCATGGTTTAATCAGATGAACTGGTCTCCTCAGCGTATTCCGGATTTCACCGACAGCGTTGTAATAGGCCCTGCTCTCCGGGCTCCTGTATTAGACAGAAAACAACAGCAGGTTGTCATTTCTGCACTTACTATAAAGGAAAATGGACGACTGATTATTACCGACTCGATAAAGACTTTTGTTGTTTTGGGGGATTTAACCGTCGATGGAAGAATACAGATTAAGGACTCAGCAAAAGTACAATTTATTATAGGGGGCAGTTGGGATATATCCCCGACAGCGGCATCGAACAGCTCACTTGGTTTTGATCCGGGAAAATCCCAGGTCGTTTTTTCAAAAAATGGCAGAATCCGTAGCCGCTTTTACGATGTGCTGATTGATTCAGGCACTACTATTTCCAGCTCCGGTCAACTCATCGTATGGAATAATCTGACGATGTACTACGGAAATCTGGACTTAAATAGACAGGATACCTTAGTTATACAAAATGCTTCGGAAGATGTATTTTCGGGTCCGGGGATAGTTCCAAATGGCACAATAACACGAATAATTAATCCAGTAATAGCCCGTAGATACCGGTTCGAAAGCGAAGATACTTATCTCGAGTTCAGGGAAACCTCTGCATCAAGAGAAAGTTTTCCGACGACCATTTCTTTTACCACATATCCGGATACAGACCCTGCAACTTTTGGAACGAACTGGAAATTAATCCCCAGCAGAGTGGATACATTCAATAATATAGTCTATGCAGACTCTCTGAGTCAACTTGGCGTCTTTAGCTTTGGCTCTGTATCAGCCGATAAAAAGCTTACGAGAGTGAAAAGAGTTGTCACCGGAGGTGGCGGTGCAACTGAGGGAGGCTTACCTCCATTTGATCTCTCAATACGATATGAACAAAGCGAAGTACCTTTAGGATTTGATGAATCACAAATCCGGCTTCTTCTGTTAATAGATTCAACAACCTCCGTTGAAAACGGGTATGAAAGTATTCCGGATAATTACTCATTGGGAAACAATTACCCAAATCCATTTAACCCGGTTACGAAAATTGACTTTTCTGTTCCTGAGCAGTGTGAAGTGACTTTCACATTTTTCAATGCTTTGGGAGAAAAGGTGCTTGGGTATTCCACAGGTCCTCTTTCGCCCGGAAAATATACCTACACACTTGATGCTACTCATTTCACCTCCGGAGTATATTTTTACCGTATGGATGTCTCCGGCGGCAAGATAAAATTTAGTGACAGCAAAAAATGCATACTATTGAAATAGAAAAACTATAATGGTAACTTTCCACCGGTATTATAAGTTAACGGTGGAACAGTGTCTAGATTTTTATTATTTCTATTTATCATTTTTCTCCCTTTCAGTGTTAAGGCTCAAAATGACTCACTGATAGCTGAAAAACTTATCTCTTCCGGCAGAGAAAAAATTGAATCTGGGGATAGTTCAGCTATCAGTGACCTTCACAATGCATTAAATATCTCGCGTCAGAAAAACCTGCTCACAACAGAGCATAAAGCGCTTTATTATATTGGTTTCTTTAAACTATAACCCTGCCAGAATTAGGTAATAGGAATCTTCCAAAGGGAGAGTAAATTAGCGTGTTTCTGAACGATTTCGGAAGGAATCCATTTGTTTGCGATGAACAGTTTCTTGAATTGTCGGGAAATCTGAAGAATATCATCAGGGGAATAATGTTTCAGTAACTTGTGTTCCCGTAAGTCATTTAACAAGGAGTAATACATACGAATGGCAAGGAAATTAATAAACATCCATCCCTCTACCCCCCGCTGGTTCCTCATATGCGAGGCATCCGCATTGAGAGTGTTCTTAAAACTATCAAAAACCTGTTCTACCTTAGAGCGTGTTTTGTAAAGCTGGTAAATCTCTTCCGGTGACTTATTCTTCAGGTTATGCAAAATCGCAATCGTTCCAAATGTCAACTCCTTTTCCCTGAACTCACTCATAGAATATGTCTCAGGATGAGAGGTAATCCGATTGAGGTAATCTTCTTCTTCCTGCGCCTTATTTCTCTGGTCGAAGTACAAACAGAGTAGTTGCTCTCCAATCATTTTCAGTTTATACCAGATCGGTCTCTGATTATACATAAACCAGCCTTGTGTGCTATTCTCTTTTGCCTTATAACGCAGGAATTTGTAGGGTATCAGTGAGTTATCTCTCTTCAGCGGGATGATAAACTGAAGTCCATATTCTTCCAACACACTTACATTATTCTTTGAGTAGAAGCCTTTGTCGGCAATAATCACCGCGTCGGGTATCTGCGCCTCCAGCAGGCTTGAGTGCAATGCTTTCACATCACGGATATTGCCGGGGAGAATTCGATAATAAACAGGCATCTGAAGTACCGAAGATACAATAAACAGCAAATTCACCTGTTTCCTGAAACTTCTCTGCTTGTTGTAGCCGTGTTGGTTAATTCCTAAACCGGAAGATTCGCTGAAGACAGAGGTTGAATCAATCAGCAGATACTCCTTCCCTGTCAGGAGATGTTTCTTAAAATCAAGAATTTCTGTTCTTCTTTCGCCGAGAGAATGCAGAACATGTGAGAGATGCTTTTCCCCTATAGGTATGCTGTGTTCCACCTTGATGAAACTGTTGGTGGCATAAGTGGGCATCATTGTAATTTTGGCGTGATACGCTAAACGGAGATAACTCATTAGGAAAATTTCCCAATAATATTGCGGAAAGACTGCTTTCAAAAGGGGGAGTTCATTTCTGAGCAGATGCAGGCAGAGTGCGTATGCTCCAAATTCTCTTACGGCCGGAGGGGTCTCAATCGCTTTTTTAAGAGTAGCCTTCCCGGAGGGAATAAACCCTTCTTCAGGAACAATTTTGCCAAGAAGTTGACCAGAAATCTTTTTCGGTCGTTTGGTTACTTTATCCCATTTGGAGGTAGCTTTATAGACATAGTAATGACCGCCGATGAATTTAATTTCGCAGCCCGGTGGTCGGTGTTTTTTGATATTTTCTGGAATCATAATATATCACCTATTTAGGTAATAGCAATATAATATATCTTTTTTACTTTTCCAACAAAAATTGATTTTTTTATCTGCTATTACCTATTTTCGGCAGGGTTAGAGTTTAAACGAACGGCATTAGACTTTTCCGGCGCACTTGAATTATACCTTCCGCTTTTAAAGCAAGTCAAAGCATCCCGGCAAACCGATCTTGAATATGACATTCTC
>CAYTLQ010000131.1:0-2601 GCA_964438715.1 uncultured Ignavibacteriaceae bacterium | reverse complement strand
CTCCCAAAGTATAATTGCGATGAAATTATTAATTACTCTGGAAGAAATATGAAAAAATTTTTAGTTGTCTTTATTATTTTTTTTACTAATGTAAATTTCCCTCAATTACTTGTTGAAAATTTTGACTTTTCAGGTTCACTTTCAAGTAATGGATGGTCTGTTCACAGTGGAACAACTAATCCCTTAAATACAACAACTGGACTTACATACTCTGGATATGTTGGAAGTGGCGTTGGTAATGCTGTCTTAATCGGTAATGCCGGAGGTGAGGATGTTAACAGAGATTTTACTGCACAATCTGGAAATGGAACTACAGTCTATTATTCCTTTTTAGTAAATGTTAGTGAATCAGCCTCAAATAAATCAGGAGACTATTTTATTCATATCGGAAATCGGACGAGTCCTACAAATTTTACAAATTTTTCTGCAAGAGTTTTTGCAAGAATTGTTTCAAATAATGTTAATTTTGGGGTGAGTAATTCAACCACGCCAACATATGGTTCTACTAACTTTGCCAAAAATACTACTTACCTTTTAGTTGTTAAATATACCATTAATACTTCTGGTAGTGATAATGTAAGCTTATGGGTTATTAGCTCAGGTGTTCCATCAAATGAAGCATCAGCAGGAACTCCTGAAGTTTCTAATACCTCAACCAGTGGACAGGATAATTTGAATGCAATAGGTATCAGGCAAGGAAGCTCTTCAACTCAACCACAAGTTATTGTTGATGGAATTAGGATTGCCAATTCATGGTCAGATGCTCCTCTCCCGGTCGAGCTTTCCTCATTCACAGCCAAATTAGTTAATAAAAGCATTCAATTAGATTGGCAAACCCAGACAGAAAAAAATAACTACGGTTTTGAGATTGAACGCTCTTTTATCTCAAATTCATTAGCCCAACACAATTGGGAAAAGATTGGATTTGTTGCTGGCAGTGGAAATTCAAACTCACCAAGAAAATATTCATTTGTTGATAACACATTAACAAAATCAGGGAAGTATGCCTACAGATTAAAACAATTAGACACCGATGGAAGTTACGAATATTCAATAAAGGTTGAACTTGACTATTTAACAGAAGATAAATTTAGCCTTGTACAAAATTATCCAAATCCATTCAACCCTTCTACAGTTATACAATATCAGATACCTTCAAGAGGAACAGTAAGTTTGAAGATATTTGATGTATTAGGGAGAGAGATAGTGACATTGGTAGATGAATATAAAGAAGCGGGTAGTTATGAAATAGAATTCAATATAGGAGAAACTATTAACCTGAATAGTGGAGTGTATTTCTACAGACTACAGTCAGGTGATTATGTAGAAGTAAAGAAAATGATATTAGCAAAGTAAACGAAAATCAACAAGTTTTCAATAAATCCCCCTTGTGAAAAACAGAGGGGGATTTTTTTTTCCCATTAATTTTACAAATTTACTCGTCCTTAATAATAGAAGAATTTTTATTTTTTCAAGGATAAATTTGTCTTCATATTTATATTGAGTTTTTCAACAACAATATCTCAGTCGAGAAATCATAATGCGTAATCTAGCCTACAAAACCAGACAGCTTGACCCAAGAATACATTACCGTGGCAGAGAACCATCCAGATTAGAAAGCCTTACAGACGGAGTATTTGGTATCGCAATCACCTTGTTGATTTTTAATATTACTGATACAAACAGCTTTGAAGATCTCCTTACATTTACCAAAACTCTCCCCGCTTTTTTAATAAGTATAACCTTTCTAATCCTTATCTGGAATGAGCACCAGAAATTTTGTGAAATCTTTTCCCTCAATGACGCTCATATGATGATTTTGAATACATTTTTTATTGCACTGGTAATATTTTATGTTTATCCGCTCCGTTTTTTAACTCTTTTTCTCACGAATTTTTTCTTTGGGACGAATGTGCATGTCTCAATTATGGGGCATCAGGTTCCTATGCTGATGATATATTATGGATTTGTTGCCTTTGCGCTTTATTTTATAATTTTTTTGTTTTACAAACGCGCACTTTCTTTAGAAACTGAACTGGAATTGAATGAGTTTGAAATTTTTTACACCCACTCTCAAAAACAGCGATTGATTTTTATGTTTTCAATACCTCTACTATCAATTGCAGTCACATTTTTCCTTCAACCCATTTCACTTCTTTGGGCATCAGTATTCGGGGGTATAATGTATTGTTTATACACTCCTGCAATTATAATCTGGCACCGGCGATATCATAAAAAAGCCATGGAATTCCCTTTACCGGAATAAAGTTGCATTAAATGTAAAATTTTCTGTTGAACAGGATCTCTTGAACGCTAATTACAGATAAACAAACTTTGCAAATTTAGTTGCGCAAATAATAATTTAGATAGTCACTCAGCGTGAAAAATCGCTGAAGTTGTAAAATTTTACTTTAACTTTTTATAGTCGATTAGACCGTAATTTTTAAAAATAATAAGCCCCGAGGAGGGGCTTATTAAATAATATTCAATTTGTTATTTCATACGGGTTAATTTTATTTCCATGGACATAAATTCTTTTCCGTCCATTTTCTGATACATCTTCATCCATCCGGTATCTTTTCCATCGAACCAGGTTTCTTG
>CAYTLQ010000130.1:0-8075 GCA_964438715.1 uncultured Ignavibacteriaceae bacterium | reverse complement strand
GTGCGACTTCCTCTTAAAGACTATACTGCCGATGGTATTATTGATACCATACATTCCGTTGTTATAACTCCTGTTGAAAGACCAGGTGGCGGTGAGTTTGCGCCTGGGGGAAAATTCTGGGGATTTGAGCCTATACCGGGTTTTGCTAACCCTACATTAAATGAAATTGGTAAGGGTGTCGCTATGAATCATCAACCGGAGACATGGCCCTTACAATGGCCTGATTATCCGACATGGACATATTCCGGACCGCCCATTATTGTGAATGGCGTAGATGTAACACCCCAGGTTGATTGGAATGGTTATTTCGGTCGTGCGCAATCATCCGCAGATCAGGAAAGTTATTTCTGGATGGATGATAACAATGATGAAGAGTTTTATTCCCGTTACGGATTCTATTCTGACACAACAGATACATCCCGAAGAGGAAATGCTCTTCAGGTTTCTGTGCGTGGTTTGCAATGGTCGAATTTTCTCGCACAGGATGTAGTTTTCTGGTTATATAACATTAAAAATGATGGTACTCAAACTTACGATCAGACCGCTTTTGGAACTGTTGTAGGAACTTATTGCGGTATTGATGGCGATGAGTGGAATGATGATGCATCGTTTTTTGATGTTCGCCAGTCAATTACATACACATGGGATTTCGACCAATATGTTCGTCCAAGTGCAAATCCAAGGTGGCGTCCGGATCCCACAAAAGTAGGCTATATAGCTTACGCATTTCTTGAGTCACCGGGAAATGGTATTGATGGTATTGACAATGATGGTGATAATAAGGATTTCAATCCGTTATCAGCGCCTTTTTTTGATGCCAGCGGGTTTTCCGAACGCACCGTTCAAACAGGTGATAAGTTAGTTCTTATTGATAAAAATACATTTACCAGAACAATTTATACCGTTGGTGCTACTACGGATTCCGTTTTATCTATGGGGAAATATTTTACAATAGTTCCCGGTACAACCAAACTTGTTGAAGGCAATGCGGATGCATTAGGAAATGTAAATCCGAATGCGCTTGACGGACTTGACAATGACCTTGATGGTGTTATTGACGAAAATTATATTGTTCATTACAGGCAGTATAAGAAATCTCCGAGTGGTACAGTGCTGATTGATACATTGAATCCTATTCAATATATCAACTATATTACCAACGCCGGAAAGAGCGATAAAATGCTCGATGAAAAGCGAGATGATCTCATTGATAATGACAATGACTGGACTGCTTTGTATGATGATGTCGGAGCGGATGGTAAAGCAGGTACTCTCGATATTGGTGAGGGCGACGGATTACCCACACCCGGTGAGCCGAATTTTGATGCAACTGATGTTGATGAGTCTGATCAGCTCGGATTAACATCGTTTGAGTATTATGTACCCGCAAACGATATTAAAATGAACGATGATGAAGATATGTGGATTCGATTAAAGCCCGGTTATTTCGAGGTACCAACCTCTATCGTGAATAATGTCGCAATAAAAGGCGAAGATGGTGATTTTGTTTACGGTGCAGGGTATTTTCCACTTCAACCCGGGAAAACTGAACGGTTCTCACTTGCATTGGCATTCGGTGATGATTATCGTGCAGTGTTGAAGACCAAAAAAGTTGCTCAGTTGATTTATAACTCCAACTATAATTTCCCGAAACCGCCGGAAAAACCTACTCTTACTGTTGTTCCCGGTGATAAAAAAGTTACTCTTTATTGGGACAGGGTTGCGGAAATTTCAGTTGATCCTACAACAAAAGAGAAAGATTTTGAGGGATACAAAATTTATAAGGGAACTGATCAGGACTTTACTGATGCACTCCTTATTTCAAATGGCGACGGGCAAAAAGTTTTTTATAAACCGATAGCTCAATTTGATTTGAAAAATGGCATTGCGGGATATTTTCTTTCATCATCTGTCCTATATGAACTGACTTCCGGCGCTCCGTTCCTGCTTGGAAACGAAACTGGCATACAGAACTCGTATGTTGATGAAGATGTTATCAACGGTAAAACTTATTATTATGCAGTTGTCGCTTACGACAGAGGAAAATCGGAATCGGACATTTTCCCATCAGAAAACACGAGATTTATTTCGAAAGATCCTACAGGGAAGATCTCAACCGATAAAAATACTGCGGTAGTAGTACCTAATGCTCCGGTATTAGGTTATGTTCCGCCAACATCAGGATTGAAACTTTCCCGTTTCTCCGGTCTTTCAACAACTGTACCCTACTTCGAGGTTGTTGATCCATTAAAAGTAAAAAGCAAAACTTATGTTTTGACATTTACCGATTCACTAAGAGGAGGTTCACCTTTTGCTTACGCTTATTCTGTGAAGGATTCAACAAATAATGTAAATGTTATTAGCAATAATCCAAGATTATATCCCAGTAATGGAGATATCTTTGAAGGTATCAGACTATCTTTTGATACGACATATCAGGTACCGGATAGTATAAAATTAAATCCTGATACTAATTACACTAAATGGGCGATACATAATCCGCGTCCTGATACAGTATTGAAATTGCGCTTTATCGCTTCAGTATTTGAAGATCCGTCAAATCCTTCAGGTCCGATAATTGGGAACAAACCTCCCAGAGATTATGCCTTTGTATTCTCAGATACATATACTGATTCATCTAATAATCTGAACGCGTTATTTAAAAGAACTATACCGAAAAAGACTACTCTTAATTTCAAAGTGTATGATGTAACCGATAGGGCAAATCCGAAACAGGTTAAATTTATTTTTACAGAAGGGAAACCTTCTTACAGAAAAGATACATTATCGCAACTTGATCAGGTTGTATTAAGTAATGAAGATGGTACTGAAATATCATGGAAAATTGTATTCCTTGATAGTGCCACCTATATACCGAAAGGCAATGATACATTATATCTCAGTTTCTTCAAACCGCTGACATCCGGAGATAAGTTCTACTTTACAGTGGATGCTGCTCAATATAATACAGCAGAAGCCGGCGCAAATATGGATGATATCAGAGTTGTACCTAATCCGTATGTTGTAACAAATGTGTTTGAAGAACCTCTTCCACCAACAATCAGGGGTAGGGGGGAACGAGTAATTAATTTTATCAATCTGCCGTCAAAGTCGAAAGTTCACATATACACTTCAAGCGGTGCCCATGTGAGAACATTGGAACATAACGGTGACTTGTTTAACGGAAGCATTTCCTGGGATTTGCGCACAAAAGAAGGTTTGGATGTGGCTTTCGGAGTATATTTCTATATTGTTGAAGCTGAAGGGCTTAGCAAAAAGAAATCCGGCAAAATAGCGATTATTAAATAAGGCAGCGGAGAGAATAATGAAAAGAATATTATCAATAATACTTATACTAACTGTTTTCCCGGCTTTATTTGCGCAATCGAAAGTCGGCACGACGGCGGCGAACTTTCTAACTATACCAATGGGCGCCAAAGCATCATCTATGGGTGGAGCCTTTGTTGCAATAGCAAATGATGCGACAACAATATTTTGGAATCCGGGAGGGTCGTCACGGCTTTCAAAGAGCGAGTTTCAGGTTGCTTATTCTGAGTGGCTTGTTGGAACAAGCTTCAACTGGGCGGGGCTTGCACTGAGACTCGATGATGATAATGCAATCGGTATTAGTATCAATCAGTTAAATTATGGTGAAGAAGAAATCACAACACCTGAAGCGCCAAACGGCACAGGACAGAAATGGGATGCTCAGGATATTTCACTTGCTGTAACTTACTGCAAGAACCTCACTGATCGTTTCTCGATTGGAGGTAGTATTAAATATATTAGACAACAGATCTGGAATGAGTCCGCCAGCGCTTTTGCTCTCGATATCGGATTATTGTTTTCTACCCAGCTCGAAGGCTTGAAAATTGGTATGAATATCTCTAATTTTGGAACTGAAATGCAGTTGGATGGCAAAGATCTGCTTCAGCCAATTGATATTGACCCGGCCAATGCCGGTAACAATGAAAAGATCACGGGATCATTAAATACCGATTCGTGGACTCTTCCACTTACTTTTAGCGTAGGACTGGGATACTCAATCACTTCAATTCCTGACTGGCAGATTACTGTCGCATCCGATGCAGTTTACCCGAATAATAATTCCGCCTCGATTAATCTTGGTGGAGAATTTATTTATAATAATATGTTTGCCTTAAGAGCCGGCTACAATGGATTATTTCGTGACGGTAACGACTTCCTTCTTGAATCACATAGTACTGAAGGATTGTCTGCTGGCTTAGGTGTAATGTACGATTTTGGTTCATTTACTTCACGAGTAGATTACAGCTACAACAATTATGGAATTTTTGACGAGATTTCGAAGTTATCTTTTACGGTAGGATTTTAATTCAATAAATGGTTTATTGATTTCATTCAATAAATATTCGTTCACATAATACAGAGGTACTAAATGAAAAAAATGTTCACATTAGCAGTTCTTTCTTTACTGGCAACTGCTGCATTTGCGCAGACAATTCCTGTTACCTTTCAGGTGGATTTAGGCGCCCAGGTTTACAGGGGCTTATTTACACCGGGAACAGATAGCATCTGCGTTCGTGGTAGTTTCCAGGCAGATGCCGGTGATCCGGGTGGAAACTGGCAGGGATACATGTTCAAAATGACTGATCCCGATGCAGACACAATTTATACCGTTACAGCAAATCTTCCTTCCACTGCTGTTGGTACAAGTTACGAATTCAAATTTGTTAAGAATAATGATGGTTGGGAAGGCACGCCGAACCGTTCATTCACTCTAGCCGGATCGTCAATGCTTTTGCCAAAATATTGGTTTAATGATGACAGTTCTTATGTCATTCAGGTTCTGGTAACCAATACCATTAATTTCCAGGCTGATCTTAGCACATTGCTTGGAACCGGTATAGGATACTTTGATCCTAACACCGACTCGATGCTTGTTATGGGTCTCGACTGGGACGGTTTAGGAACGGTTCTCAGCGGTATCAGAAAACTTTCTCCGGATCCATTTGTTCCGGGTCAATATACTACTTCAATGACCATAAAAGGTCCTCTCGGTGACTCAACGAAGTGGAAATTTAAAGCTTATCCGGATAATCGTTTTACTAATACCGGTTGGGAAACAGGAACTGATCGTTGGTTTAAATATGTTGCTGATGGTCAGACCGTCACTCTTGATCCAATAGTTCCAAGAATTTATCCCACAATCGGACCACTTGCAAACGATGTAAATGTGCTCTTCCAGGTAGATATGAACCATAATCCTGTTAATGTTCGTAATGGATTGCCCATTCCGGTAAACCAGATCGATTTTATGGGATTAAAAGGAGGTTCAGTACCAATAGGTAACTGGCAAGGAAACTGGGTTGTTGCTGATACAACAGCCGGACAGATGATTGTTCTTAACGACAGCGGTTTAAATGGTGACCTCGTCGCTGGTGATAAAGTCTGGTCGAGAAGAGTATTGTTCCCTGCAACAACTCCTGCAGGAGCAATTGAATACAAATTTGCCGCTCACTATCCCGGTGCTGATACAGTAAATGGCGGTTCTGCACCTTTAGATAATGAAGGTGGTTTCGGACAGAACCATATTTTCATCCTTCGCGATGGCGGTCAAATTACCCTCCGCAATAATTTCGGTGATTTTACCACTGAAATTCGTGAGAATAATAATGTTGTTCCCGACAAATTTGAAGTCAGCCAGAACTATCCAAACCCATTCAACCCATCAACAAAGATTACATTTACCATTCCAAACGACGGATTTGTAACTCTGAAAATCTACAATGTTATGGGCGAAGAGGTTGCAACATTATTAGACAGTTTCCAGAAAGCCGGTGGTTATGATGTTGAATTTAATGCATCAAAACTGACAAGTGGTATTTATTTCTATACCCTTTCAACCGGTAATTTCTCAGCTACTAAGAAGATGATGCTTATAAAGTAATCGTTTTTCGCTTTCAATACACCCGCCGCCTGATTAAGCCGGCGGGTTTTTTATTTTAAATCAATTTATTCGTCGAATTATGCCGCTCATCACGGCAAAAATTGATGTTAAAAAGTTAAATTCGATTAATTTTTTATTGAAAAAGACGCATTTTTACGCTAATTTAAATATTCTATGAGAAAATATTCTTTTGTTAAGATGAATGGTGCGGGGAATGATTTCATTGTTTTTGACAAAAGACAGATTCAGGATAGTGATTTCTCAGAAGATTTTCTTCGAGCTATATGTGACAGACGATTGGGAATTGGGGCGGACGGGGTTATAGTTATTGAAGATGTTCCGGATTCTGATTTTTCAATGAGATATTTTAATGCTGACGGCAGAGAAGGGACACTCTGTGGTAATGGCGCCAGATGTGCAATAAAATACTATTCCCTTACAAGGGAATTGAAAAAAACTCTGTTTATTTTTACTGTTCGTGGTAAACAATATTCCGGTTCTGTATTGGAAAACGGCCTTGTAAAATTTAACATGAACGCACCTTTAATGGTAAAAAATAAATTTTATATCAAGGCTTTCGGACAGATGATAAGAGCCGGGTTTGCAGATACCGGATCACCGCATGTTGTGGTGAATATTTCTGATGTTTTGTCCGATCCTAAAAAAAACAGAGGGATATACGTTAACATTGATGATTTCCCTGTATTAGTACTTGGGAAAGAAATACGATATCATAAAGATTTTGCTCCCGAAGGAGTGAATGTAAATTTTTACGGAATATCAGAATCGGGATTAATTATCAGAACTTATGAAAGAGGTGTTGAAGATGAAACACTTGCATGTGGAACAGGAGCGGTAGCCACTGCTTTGATTTCATATTTACGGAGCGAAGTGACTGCACCTGTATCTTTATTGACAAGAAGTGGAAAACACTTGTTAGTAGAATTTGAACATTCGTATGGTGAATTTAAGAATATTAGTCTTACAGGACCAGCGGAGATAAATTATTACGGAGAGTTTTAATCTAACTTTATGGAGAATTAATGTCAAAAATACTGTTTACTGTACAATACGAAATTAAAAATGAGGCGAGAGAAGAATATCTTCATTCAGTACATGAAATGAAATCACTCATTTCTACTGAAGGACTCGAAGCTTATCATATTTACGAAGTAAAGGGAAAAACTAATCAGTTTGAAGAGGTCTATGTTTTTTCTTCTGAGGAAGCTTACGAGAATTTTGATGATGCGGCAAATGAAAGAGTGAATATCTTACTCTCAAAAATTGAAAATCTTAAAGTTCACAATTCAACCCGATACACTACTCTTTCTGAAATTGCCTGATTAAATCGTGTGAACAGGAATATCAGATCCTGTTCACACTTTTCATTTCTTGTTATCATTATGAGCAAAACACTCCACAGAATTTACATTACATTTTTTATTCTGACAGGGCTGGCGTCATTTTTTCTATTGTCATATCATGGATATGAATATTACCGCCTGCCGGTAGAAGAGCGGGTTTTTTCAGATTTGCACCGCTCTCTTAAACCAAGCGGAGTATTAGGGCATGGACTCGGCATAGCAGGTACTCTGATGATGATAATTGGCGTGTCAACTTATATGATTAGAAAAAGAGTTCGGTGGTTATTCAATCTGGGGTATCTGAAACACTGGCTGGAATTTCATATTTTTCTTTGTACAGTCGGTCCGTTGCTGATTTTATTCCACACGGCGTTTAAGTTCGGAGGAATTGTCGCAATAAGTTTCTGGAGTATGGTAGCAGTAGTTCTGAGTGGTGTTGTCGGGAGATTTATATATATCCAAATACCGCGAAGCATTGAAGGAAATGAATTATCCAGCGCTGAAATTGAATCACTACAACAGTCAATTAATAATGAGCTTAAAACCGATATTAAACTCAGTCCACTTCTCATTGGGAAGATTGAGGCGATGAGTGATACTTCAAAATACAAAGATATAAATCTGATGAATAGTTTTGGTTTACTCCTGCAGGAGTACGGAAATACAAGAAAAATGTTGCGTGAAATTTCATTAGAATTACTACAAAGCGGTTTTGATCAAAAAACAATTGAATTGAAGATTATTCCAACTATACGAAAAAAACTTATTCTCGCTAGAAAGGT
>CAYTLQ010000129.1:0-11730 GCA_964438715.1 uncultured Ignavibacteriaceae bacterium | reverse complement strand
ATTATATGAATACTTATGGATTTCATGGTATCCATGGAAGAGCACCGGCAATTGCCAGTGGTGTAAAAATCGCTAACCCAAAACTTTCGGTCTGGGTTGCCGCCGGCGATGGAGACCTCCTGAGTATTGGTGGTAATCATTTTATCCACGCCGCCAGAAGAAATATGGATCTCAAAATACTTCTTTTTAATAACAGGATTTACGGACTTACAAAAGGTCAGTATTCACCCACATCCGAAAAAGGGAAGAAAACGAAAAGTACTCCTTATGGCAGTGTTGATTTTCCGTTTAAGCCTGTTACAATGGCTTTAGCTTCCGGTGCTACTTTTGTTGCCCGCTCATTGGATAGAGATCCCAAACATTTACAAAATATGATGAACAGAGCGGCTGAACATCGTGGAACTGCATTTATCGAAATATATCAGAACTGTAATATTTTCAATGATGGTGCATTTGCGCTCCTGACCGAGAAGGAAACAAAAGCGGATAATGTAATTGTCCTTGAGCATGGGAAACCAATGATTTTCGGAAAAAATAACGACAAAGGAATTCGACTTAATGGTATGAATCCGGAGGTAGTTGATCTTTCTGAAGGTAAGTATTCAGTAAATGATTTATGGGTTCATGATGAACACGATGAGAATCCTGGTCGTTCTTTCATTTTATCACAATTTATTGAAATGCCCGGCTTCCCAACACCCATTGGAGTATTTTATCAGGTTAACAAACCATCTTATGATGCTGATGTTGAAGCTCAGATCGCTGAAGTGAAAAAGAAGAAAGGTGAGGGAGACCTCGAAAAACTTCTTTTTAGTGGTAATACCTGGGTAGTTGAGTAACTTATAAATTAATGTAAAAAAAATTGAATGCCCTTTCACCGGCTAAAACGGTGGAAGGGCATTTTCATTTTAGGCTCTCGTTGATGAAATTTAGTAAGGATGCTTTTCAGCATTTCACCTGGGGCAAAAACAAGTTGCCTTAATTAGCCAGTTTGAGAATCGCACCGGATGAGGCCGGTATTTTAATTTTACCTTTTACTGTTCCAAGTGATTTTGTCCCTGCTTTTTCGGAGTTCGCAAGTATATCCCAGGTTCCTTCCGGTAGAATAAATTCCTGAGATTTTTTCCTGTCAGCATTGGCAAGAACAACAAATACTGTTTCATCATACTTTAAAAGATATCCGATTGCAAAAGGATTATCTTTTATATCCAGAAATTTTACATCATCATATTCAGCTCTTCTGAAAGCATTGTAAGTATTTCGGATAGCAATTAACCCGCGGTAGTATTCAACTAGTTCAGAGTTAAGTTCTGCATGATGGTAATTTATATAATTTGTTTCGTTATCCTTATTATAACTATCGCGGTCAATTTTTCCCCGGTGATCATCGGGAACAGGTAAATTGTAGGGGACTACTTTAGTTCTTGCAAATTCTTGTCCGGCATGAAGCATTATAATACCCCGGGAAGTAAGGAGAAATAATGCGCCAAGTTTATTGAGTTTAAGTTGTTGCGGGGTAAGAACCACAAAGGAGTCAGTATTCGTAATTATTTTTTCGGACGGAACATCTCCCAGTCCAATTCGTATAAAATCACCGAGCGTGTATCCATCGTGCGATTCAAGATAGTTTACAGAATGTTCTTTTTTCAGAAACAATCCAAATCTATCTTTTGTTAGTGTCCCATTTACATAACTTTTAATTCTTTCGGGAGAGTTGTTACCATACCATTTGCCAAATAACCATCCAAGTCCATCAAACGGATTTTCACCTTTTACCCCATTACGAATCTGGTCATTCCATGCCGCCCAGCCTCTTACCGAAAAGCCCATAGGATCGTATCCACCGCCCCATGGTTCACAAACAAACACTACATCGGGGTTTATCTTCTTTGCCTCACGAATAATCTCTTCAATTGTTATCCAGTCAAGAAGTTTTCCGAGATCAAATCGGAAACCATCAATGTGATACTCTTTCATCCAATAGAGAATGCTCTCAATAATGAGCTTACGCATCATCGGGCGTTCAGTTTTCAGGTCATTACCACATCCGCTTTGAGCTATAAAATTTCCCCTTTCATCTAACCGGAAATAATACTCTTTATCAATTTCTTTCAGATTACCAAGCTCATATTCGGAAAGGTGATTATAGACTACATCCATAATAACCGCAATACCCTCTTTATGAAAAGCCTTTACCATGTCCTTGAAGGCATTTATTTGTCGTCCGTCTTTTCCCTCCCAAATATTCCATTTAAGCTCTTTTGTGTTTTCAGCATAATAGCCTTCCGGAGCGAAAAATGCCGCAGTCATGTAACCCCAATGATTCCTCTCATAAGGATTCCATGTGTTTATTCTTCCAAGAAGACTATCCTTTTTGTAAGGGAGTTCGATATTTGCAAATTCCATAGCGGGAAGCAGTTCAACTGCATTAACACCGAGACTTTTGATATAATGTAAACCACCACGAGTGCTTTTTTCAGTTAAGCCCATATATGTTCCCGGTTGTTGAACACCGGCGCTGGGATGGATCGTCATATCGCGTATATGCATTTCGTAGATTATCAAATCCTCCCAGTCCTTTTGAATCCATGAATCACCTTCCCAATCATAATCTCCTTCTTTAACCACAATACCCAGCCTGGGATTAAGATAAGTATTTAATGTAGTAACAGCTCTGGCGTACGGGTCGAGGCAGAGAATTTTTTTTGCAGATGGATCATCGTATTTTTGATAAACTTTGAAGCCATAATACATACCATATTTTTCTCCCCAGATTCCTATTTCCCAAACTCCGTCTTCATCTTTCGTCATAAGATATTCTTTCCCCACAGTATCTTCGGGAGAGGTAAAAGTGCATAAAAGAACCTTAGATGCCTGTGGTGCAAACAAACGGAATATAGTCTGTCCCTCTTCCACGAAGGCCCCCAATTTTTTGTTTGAGTAATATTTATCCAGCTCTTTACTGCGTTGCTGGAAATCTGAATGCTTTGGTTGAATTTGATTAATTGCGTGATTGCTTTTATACACTGAGAAACCTTTCTGAAATAACGATAGGACGATAAGTAGTAGTAAGGATAATAGTTTCATTGAAATTTACAGTTATTTTTTTTCAAAATGGCAAACATAACAAGACAGAAACTGAACCAAATCAATTGTTTTTTACTGAGTCTGCTTTCTGCCCAAATTGCCAGAAATAAAAATATTAATAACTTCTAAATTGATAAAATGAATAATTTTCCGGTATGTAGATGGGATTTACAATAATTTTGTTTATTATCCAGTATATGGAATATCTTAAGGGTCAGATATAGATTTTCCCGTTCCTCCAAACAGTATCTATTTTGTTCCTGAGTTTTCGGCAGAGAAATATCTTTAAATTATTTTCATAGGGCATTGCAAATTCAGCAGAATGAAATCCAACTAATGTAATTTCTTCAAAATCTTTTTGTAAATCTTTCGGGTCAACACCGATAATAATGATTGTCATATCCTGGTTGAGATATTTCCAACTCCACAAATAATAACTGTTATGCTGGGAAATAGCTGGTGGAAGTGAATAGGTCCTTTTGTAGTAATCGATAGCTGCCGCTTCACCATAATTTCTTCCATAGAAATAAGTGTTGTATTTTTCATAATCGGGGAGAGATGAATAAATTTTTGAGATTTGTTCCGCCATTTTTTCCCAACCAAAACGGTCCGCAAAATGTTGTGGTAGTGCACCCATTTCGTGACCTTCAGTTGAGGGTGGCTCAAGACCGATTAATTTCTGATATTTCATAAATTGCTTCACCGGTAATATATCCCGTGAAACCGGTAATAGTACAATGCCCATCAAAAAAATAATAGCAGTATAGACAAATGGAATATATCTTTTATTAGTGAAGATTCGGCTCCAAAAAACTACGCCCGCAGGTATAATAACAGTCATTGCTGAAGTAAAATACTCAGATTTCGAGTGGAAGTTAATAAGTAATACCATTAAAACAGTTAATACAGCAATACCAATAATACGGCGGGTTTTTTCCTTGAGCAGAAATATAAACCCTCCCAGCCAAACTGGAACCGCCAAAGGATTCATAAGGAGAACTAATCCGCTTAAAAAAGTAATAGGATTTTGCGATGAATACTTATTGCCAGAGGCATTCATCATAAATTCGAGGTGGGAGAAATCATGAAAGGAATTCCAAATGATGTAGGGCGAAAAAATGAGTAAAGCCAGAGCGAATGCAATCCATGGTTCCTTGTTACGAAGTTGCTCCCGTTCTTTTGTTAAGAGAACTCCAACTGCCAATCCTATTCCTAACCAAATCATGCTGGTTTTATTCATCGCTCCGATTCCTAACAGAACCCCGGTAACATACCAATAATTTCGATTACCGGTTAGTAACAGGTTCAGAAAGAAGTTAAAACATAGCGACCAGAACAAAAGATCGAATATGTTCATTGTGTAGATACCGGAGAATCCAAGTGTTACCGGGGATAATCCAAATATTGCAGAGGCAATGTAAGCCTGCTTTACAGTACCTCCGAGTTTTATAGTTAAATGACTGACAGATGCAATAGTTGCCGCTGATACAAGAGATGCCGCTAAACGAATCGAAAATAATCCATCGCCGAAAATACTTTTCCAGATATGGAGAACCCAAATAGAAAAAGGCGGATGATCCACATATCCATAGGAAATGTTATTGGCGCAGGCGATGTAATATAACTCATCTCTGAACAATGGATATTGGCTAACAGCACTGAGTATTAAATTTACGCCAAAAGTCAGAGCACCGGTAATTACGATATGTGAGTATCGGTAACTTTTCAAATGACCTTATGAATAAGTTTCTGAAATTTAATAATTTATTTAATATACACCATTTTAATTATTTCACAAAAATTTCCCGCTTCAAGTTTGGTAAAATAGATACCGCTAGTAAGTTTTGAGGCATTAAAATCCGCACTGTACATTCCGGGGGATAAATTCTCATTAATCAATGTTTCAATTTCGTCTCCTAAAATATTATACACTTTTAATGAAACCATAGAGGAAAAATCTTCAACAGTAAACCGTATCTTTGTGGTCGAATTAAACGGATTCGGGAAGTTCGGAAAAAGACGGAACCCCGGAGTCAGACTTCCTCCATCACTATTTTCAATGCCGGTAATTAATTGAAAAATAAACATCGGGGTACTGCCTCCATAAGCTCCGAGGTCATTTCGTAATGTACCTTTTGCCGGATACAGTGGATTACCCGGATTGGCAGGATCTTCCATATCGTTATAAATAACCTCTGCGCTACCTGCATCAATACAAGGTGAACCTTGCATTGGGACAAATATACCATTTTCAAGTTGTGGGTTTAGATTTATATTTCCTGTGCCGGAAATACCGCCGCTTACATTATTATAGAATGCGTTTATTCCTCCAAATCGCACATAAACATCATTGCCGGATACCTGAGTGTTATTATAAATAATATTATTACGCAGAGTGGCTATTCCGTACATACATAATACTCCACCGCCCTTACCACCGAATGTAGTACCTGAACCGCTGGAGGAGTTGCCAATAATAGTGTTATTTATAACAAGAATATCGGTAGTGGCATTTATCCAAATTCCTCCGCCACCGAATGTAGTTGCACCTTGAACTGCCTGATAAACAGTATTTTCAATAAAAAGGTTATTTCTTATTTCAGCGTTGTGTGCATAATTTGCTACAAGACCACCGCCATACATTGCTTTGTTTCTGAAAAAAATGTTATTTATTACGAGTGGATTTGAGTCCCCCATACGAAGTCCTCCTCCTCCCGCACTAAATGTTTGTGAATTTTTTCTGATAGCCTCATTATTGGTAATGAAGTTATTTCTGATAATAGGGGATGAATAGGCAGTTAATATGCCCCCACCCTCATAATAAATGCCTGCCCCATGTTCATCAGTCCAGGCAGTCCCTTTACCGCCCGTTATTGTAAAACCTTCGAGAATTGTATTTCTGGTCTCCCCGGAAATCATTAAAACACAACTTGCGGTGTCGGGGTGACGGGGTTGGCTTCCGTCGATAATGGTCTGCTGAATGTCAGTAATATCATTTGTTAGAAAAAATCTGCTTGCAAGAAGTATTTGCTTGCCTTTGAGGTTTATATTTTCAAAGTAGCGCCCCCGCTCAACGATTATTGTATCACCATTGACACTGTTATCAATTGCACTTTGTATTGAGGGAAAAGTACCGGGAACATACAAAATTCTTGCATAATTTTTCGATAGAAAAAGAATGACGCAAAAGGCTGACAAAATTACAAACTCTCTCATATTGACTCCAGTATTTAATTTTTTTCGGGTGTGAAAATACAATTTCAATTGGGTGAAGTCGTCCTATCGGAGGATTCAGTACTAAAAAGATGCGTTTTTAGGAATACTTATTCGCCTTATTCAGATTAGCCGGTTCTTCTCAGGAGCCTTATTGGTATGATGAGGCTTCCATTATCCTATTAATTTGCAGTACTTCAGAAATTTCTATCGGTTGACGGCAGTCCAAACATTAATGAGTATCAGTATCCTGGTACAATTTAATTAGAGTTTTAAAATTGGTTAATGTTATTCATTGATTTACAGCATTTATATAGTTAGTTTAAGATAGACTGTAAACCAAGAATTTTATGGAAAAAAGATGAAAGAGAATTACTACAGTCTTTGGTACTGTGTAATTTATTTATTTCGTACTCTGGTAGTTCTGCCCCTGCTTCCAATTTTGATTGTATCTCTGTTGTCTGTTTCCTGTAATGATGAAAAATCTTCTCAGCCTGATTTATTATATACAATCAGTGGGCGTTTGAGCATTGATAACGGAAATTCATCCGGAACTGAAGTTATGGTTGATGATTTTATCAATTGGAAAACAGTTACAGATAGCACCGGATATTTTGAAATCAAAGGTGTTTCCGGAGGGGCCCACACTTTAAAAGCCTTAAAACAAAATGACGATGGTAGTTTTTCTAAAATTGAAAAGAAACTAAATGTGGTGAGTAACCTGAACCTTGAGGTTTTGAAGCTACCTAAGCCACTACTCCTGTTTTCGCCAACGGATATTTATGCCGGTTCTATGAAATTGAAATGGGCTAAATCGGATGCAGATGATTTTTATGAATACAAACTTTATAAACATACTAACGCCGGTCTGGATGAAACGACAGGTGAGTTAGTTTTTGTGTCAGTTGCAAAAAGTGACACAACCTTTGTCGTATCCGGTCTTAATCCCCGAAAGGAGTATTATTTCAGAGTTTTTCAAATGAATGAATATGGTCGTATTGGCGGGAGCAATATAGTACACTCGACCACTACCGATTCTAATTTAATTTCTAACGGTTCTTTTGAATTGACAAACGACCTGACGCAGAACTGGAATATACAGGTGGGGCATTCAAACAATGTAATACGACTAACCGACTCAATAAAATATGATGGGGACAAGGCGGTTTTTACTTCATATACCGGTGCAGGGCAATACATATCTCCGATAATGGAATCAAAAAATTCTTTCAGGCTTGAGATTAATCGAAATTACGAACTTAGTTTAATGGTGCGGGTGGACGGCAAAAGGGGTAATACCGATGATATGTTTTTGAACATTTATCAGGGAACAGAATATATAGGTACAATTTATGTTAATCCTCCGGCTGATCCGAACACGAGGTATGTCTTTATGGATTGGACACGATTTTCAAAAGTAATTATGGTGACAAACAATACACCAATTTCCTTAACTTTTATTTTTTGTAACGCCGGTTTGTGGATTGATAAAATAGAATTAAAACCATTAGATTAAACCTGCCTTTTTCCCCACAGTCTTCAATTACTTTGAAAAAATGGGTTATTTTTTCGCTCCGGAATGGAGATTTCTCAGTTAGTTTTTAAGGCTGAAGTTATTTAAATTTAATGTTTGACTTAAACTGAAAAACAAAATTCAATGGAAGATACGAGAAAACCGAGTTTAACCTGGTATATATCTGTTTTACTGAGGTGGAAAAAATTTATCATAATTAACCTTTTGGTTGTCTTATTAATAACGGTGCCGATTGTTTTTCTGGTTATGAAAAATCATTATAAGGCAACTACCACAATAATGATGCCCCCTGAAGGTGGGTTGGGATTGGGTGGACTGACGAGTTTAATTGGTGGGAGTAAAAGCGGTACCTCTGCGCTTGGTGCAAAACTGCTGGGTATCTCTAGTGGTTCTGAAGATGTTCTTCTTGGTATTCTTAATAGCAGAAGTACGCTCGTTAAGGTAATAAATAAGTTTAACCTCCTTGAATATTACGAGATAACTGAAAATAATATTGATAAAGCGCTCAAGGCTTTTGCCGGTGATATTAATTTTGAGACCAATGAGTATGGGATGATTGAGATAAGTATTGTAAATAAAGATCCTCATACTGCCGCCAAAATAGCAAACTATATGGTCACGATTCTTGATAGTACAAATATTGCCCTTAATACTGCGAATGCAGCCAATAACAGGAAATTTATTGAACAGCGCTATTTTCAGAATCTCGATGACCTGAAAAAAGCAGAAGAATCGATGTATGCGTTTCAGAAAAAATACGGTATTGTTGCTGTACCAGAACAGTTAGAAGTATCGATTAAAGTTGCGGCGGAACTTGAGGGTCAGCTTATGGCTAAAGAAATAGCTCTACAGATAGTAAAACAGCAACTGGGTGAAAATACTCCTAAGTATGTTCAATTAAAGCAGGAAGTTGAACTTTTACGACAAAAAGTTTTGGCACTTAAAGATTCTGACAGAGGTAATCTTAAATCGAATGTATTATATCCCTTTAAAGATCTGCCGGACATCTCCATAGAGTATTTGCGGTTGTTCCGCGAAATTGAGATACAACAAAAACTGCTCGAAATAACTTTACCTTTTTATGAACAGGCAAAAGTTGAGGAACAGAAAAGTATTCCTACAGTGATGGTGCTGGATAAAGCAGTTCCTCCAATATTAAAAGATTCCCCAAAGCGTGCATTTCTGCTTGCGGGAGTTTTTTCGGTTTTTCTTTTTTTATTAATTCCACTGTGTTTTATCTCGGAGAAATTCCGTTCCGTTGAGAATCCTGAAAATGAATTCGAAAAGATCCTTGTACGATTTTCCAAATTTATTTCAACTCTGTACCGGATAAGGTGATAACGCTTCTTTTAACGCTCTCATTTTTTACTGCGCTCACGCTGTTAAGTGTGTATTTGTACGATCGACTTGTTAATCCCGTGTCGATCTACATAGGGAGTTGGAGTGTTTTTCTTATTCTCTATGAGTTAAAACTTATGAATTATATTGATCTTTCACCTGTGTTCTGGTTTACGGTACATAGTACGATACTGGCTTTTGTTCTGGGAGCGATAACTGTTTTCAGTGCCCGAAAAGCAGCCGGTAAGGACAATCATCCTCTACAGAATTTTTGTAGTAAACCGGTTTTTTCTGATGATGGACGGGTACTGAAGATATTCTTAGTTGTTGCCGGAATAGCAGGAATGTTCTTTGCACTGCTTCAGTGGCAGTACCTTATAAAGAAATTTGGTTCAGTTACGAGTGTTCTTTTACAGGCAAATTTTATCTATCGCCTTAGAGTTGAAGGAGAGGTTGAAGAAGCTATTCCGTACCTTTATATAATTTCTTATGCCGGTGTATTTCTAGGCGGAATTTATACAGCGTATAAAGGTAAACTAACCTTTTGGGGAATATTTCCGCTGTTCGCCGTGATTATAAAAGACATTGCCAGTGTTGGTCGGGCGGGTATTTTTCTTGGGTTTCTGATTTTCTTGTTTACCGTAATATTTTTCCGGCACTTTCAACGAACCTTTGACAGACAGCTTTATACTAAAACCAGAAGAAAATTAATAACAGCATTTCTTATAACTGCGCTTATATCTGTTGGAAGCGCAAACCTTGTAAAACTCGTAAGAGGAACTGCAGAAACTTATAAAACCTCAACTTCAACGCTAAACAAATTTAAAGATGTACCGGTTCTTTCTCCTTCAATCTATTTATATTTTTCATCGAACATGGGAGTATTGAGCAGGTATTTAGAAGAACAGTCAGAAGATCCGTTAGTTGGATCGAATACCTTTCAACCTGTATATAACATTATAGCCAAAACCGGAGCGATTGAAAAACCAAAATCGTATCCAAAGGGATATCTTATTCCTATGTGGGTGAATTCGGCAACTTATCTAAGGGATGTGCACGCCGATTTTGGACATGTTGGTATTTTCGGTATTCCATACCTTCTTGGGGTAATAATAACCTTTTTATGGCTTCGATTCTATGAGCGTCCCGATTATCTTACTTTTGTACTGCTTATCTATACGACTCTGATAATTGGTTTTTCAACATTTTATATGGTCACAAGATCATCAGCGTGGTTTATCAGTCTCATTTTTCTCATAATAATAGCTCCGCTGATGAGAAAAAAAATGTTTCCTTCTTCCCCGGATACTTAAGGAGTAACAAATCAGAAAAAAATTCTTCAATAATATTCTTTCACAAGGAGCGGCTCAGATTATAGGGCTCTTGATGAATTTTGCGGCAGTAACTATCATTGCCCGCTCAATTGAAGTGCAAGACTTTGGTTTTTTTAATTATATGATAATTTTTGCAGGTGTACTTTCTCGTCTGGCAGATTTTGGATTTGCACCTATAGTATTCAGGGAATTATCTAAGAATCAGAATGATTACGGACTTTTTAATACAGCCTTTTCAGCCAGAATAACGGGAATCGTTATCCTCATTCTTGTCGCTTTATTATACAATAGTATTACCGGTGCTGATACGGAAATAGTCCTTCTTCCACTTTTGTTACTTAATATTATTTTTTCTACTAAGACGAATAATATAAGGGAACTATTGGAGGTACCATTTAAAGTTCATGTGAAAATTTATCTTGCCTCTTTTATCCTTATTCTCGATAATCTTCTTTTTCTTCTCTTAGTTAGTGTAATTTCTGTTATGGAAATGCCTGTTTCTGCATATCTTATTGCTTATGTAGTGGCAAACATTCCGGGATTTATTGTTTTAATAATTGTATTGAACAAAAAATTTCATGTAAACTTTAAATTTACTTTTACCAGAGCCACATGGCTTTTCAGGGAATCGTACCCGATATTTATTTTCATTTTACTTGATATTATTTTTCAGCAGGCAGATGTTTTTATGTTGCGTGTGTTTAAGGGGAACCATGAACTTGGCGTTTACTCATCTGCTGTACGATTAATTGCTCCCTTACTCATCATACCCAATGCAGTAATTCATACTTTGTTTCCTGCTCTTTCAAAAAACATTGTAGAAAATAGCTCTACCACAGGAGAGTTAAACCGACTTGTTTTAAAGATACTTTTACTCTTTGGGTTGTTTTTTGCGTTTTTTGCATCATTTAATTCATACGGACTTGTAATGCTTATCTTTTCCACAAAATTCGTGGATGCCGCTGACAGTGTTGCGATTCTGGCATGGGGGTATGCAATTTTTTATATCACACATTTTTATCTCAATCTTTCAGTAATACACGGAAGTCAGAAAAAATTTCTTGTTTATTCAATTCTGGCGCTTGTTTCAAATTTAGCACTTAATAGTTATCTCATTCCCTTATTATCAGGTAAGGGAGCGGCATTGACAAAACTTATTTGTTTTACCGGAGGGGCGCTATACTTACTCCTTAGCAGTAAAGAAATTAAACTGGCACCCTTAAA
>CAYTLQ010000128.1:0-4479 GCA_964438715.1 uncultured Ignavibacteriaceae bacterium | reverse complement strand
CCTTCGAAAGGAGTATTTAGCCAGGTGGAAATTACAGACTTAATTGTTTCCATTCCAAGAGTTTTGGCTCCTAATACCCGAACATTTGCATTGTTGTGAGCCCTTGAACTCCTGGCAGAAAATTCATTGTAACAGGTTGCGGCTCTTATACCGCGAATTTTATTTGCAGTTATTGCTGAAGGAATTCCGGTTGCATCAAAAATTATAGCACATCCGGAAATACCTTTCTTTACTTCATTTGCAGCTTTTATCGCGAAATCAGGATAATCAACCGCATCCTCAGATGAACAGCCTACATCCTGAACCAAATATGACTTTTCTTTCAAAAAAGTAAAAACCTCAGTCTTAACCTTATACCCGGTATGATCTGCAGCCAATGTAATTGGTTTTGATAAATCAATGAGATTCTCATCAGTATTCTGAGTATTGTTAGCTCCCAATTCAATCCTAATACCGGACGATTTTATCCGGTCGAGAGCCAGAGGCGTAAAAATACTGTTGGGGGGGAAGTGTAATACCCTGCTTCCATCTTTGATAAGTTTAAGAATATCTGACTCGGTAATTAACTTTTTCATATAATATCATTCTGATGAGAGTGCTTCAGAAAATCTACAACTTTCTTTACATCCTGTGCCTGATCACGACGACAAATAAGAGTCGCATCGTTTGTATTAATTACAATTACATTTTCAACACCGATAAGTGCAGTAAATTTTTCCGGTGAATAAATATATGAATCCATTGTAAGATCGGTGTAAACCTTACCAACTTTTGCATTGCCCTGCTCATCCTTTTCTGAGAGATGATAAACTTCCTCCCAGCTCCCTACATCACTCCAGCGAAACTCAGACCGAACAAGATACACATTATCCGATTTTTCCATAACACCGTAATCGATGGAAATATTTCTCATCGCAGAGTAGGCTGAATAAAGAACATTTTCATATTCATCTTTACCAATAAACGGTTGTATTTTTTCAAGTTCATCATACAGGTCCGGCATAAGATTTCTTATTTCCTGTAGAATTACATCTGTACGCCAGATGAACATACCACTGTTCCAGAAAAAATCCCCGCTCTCCAAAAATCGTACTGCAGTTGCATAATTTGGTTTTTCAGCAAACGATTTTACTTTATAAACACCTTTATCTTTTTGTTCACTACCTATCTGAATATATCCATACCCTGTTTCCGGACGAGTGGGTGTAATCCCTATAGTAACAAGTGCTTTTTCTTCGTATGCATACCGTATGGCTGTACGCAAATTCTGATGATATGATTCAACATCATGTATTAGATGATCGGCAGGAAGAACGATACAAATGGAATCTTCTTCCTGTTTCTTAATATGAATTGCTCCTAAACCAATACACGCAGCGGTATTTTTTCCAAATGGCTCCGATAGAATATTTTTATGTGGAATATCGGGTAACTGTTTTTTTACACCATCGGCTTGTATTTTGTTTGTTACCACGAATATATTTTCATGCTCAACAATTCCTTTTAGCCTGTTGACGGTAGATTGAATCATTGTATCTTCACCAAAGATATTCAGTAATTGCTTCGGTGACTTTTCCCTACTTCGCGGCCAAAATCTTGAACCAACACCCCCGGCCATAATCAGCGCGAAAACTTTCATTCTATTCCTTTAATTTGTAATTATTTAATTTTTCACCGAAATCCTCGGCACGGTTTAAATATGTAGAAATATCAACTTCTTTGTTACGAACAAGTGCAACAATAACAATCAAGCACGCACGCATAGCATCTATTGTTTCTTTACCGGGCATTAATTCCCTGTTACGGATCAGTATCAGTGCTTTAGATAGAATTTTATGCATTCCTGCGATAATATCTGTTCCTATTTTTTCTGCAAGTTCGGAATTATGTATCAACAGTTTTGCAAATTGTGTATATTCCGTATAGTTTACTTCACCGGCCTGAACTCTTTTGAGAAACGCATCCAATGGTTTTATTGGACGCATGATAGTCTCTTCAAAATTCTGGAACAATAAATCGCCGGATGCCTCTTCTTCGTCAAAAATTAATTTTTCTTTTATTTTTTCATTTTCAATGGTAGTTGTTACTCTTTCTGTGATTTCATTTCCGTTCTGTTCGGTGACCTCTCTTTGTTCAGCGCCCGACTGCAGTTTCTCTAAGGCACGCCGGAATTCACTTAAACTCAATGTTTCAACCAGTAAACCAACATCTTTTATAATAAGATTACTATGTTCCTTAAATTTTTCACTGATCGTTGCAAAGTCGATTTTTTCCTGACGCAGATAATTTAGTATTTCCTGCAATCGTATTCCCAATCGTGCAAATTCAGTAACCTTCTTCATCTGGCGAATCTGAACTTCGATGGATTCAGTATTTTGTATTGATTCGCGCAGTAATCCCACAATCTCAATTTTCTCTGAGCTTAATCTGATATTATTAGCCGCAAAACTTATACATTGGCTGAGATATTGTTTTATGAAGTCCATTTATTTTACATAAATTCGTGGGACACGCTTCGAGATTGCACAGGTAATTTCATACGGAATAGTATTTAGTTTTTTTGACCAATCCCATGCATCAATTCTCTTTTCACCATTACTACCAATTAAGATAACTTCATCGTGCAAATTAGCAGAATCATTACCTAAATCAAACATTATTCTATCCATAGTTATCCTCCCTACCTGAGGATAAATTTTCCCGTTAATTATTGCACTCATTTTATTCGAAAGATTTCTATTCAAACCATCAGCATAACCAAATGGTACTGAAACAATGTTCGCATCTTTCGGCAAAATGTACAATCTCCCGTAACTAACCGATTCTCCTTTTCTAAAATACTTAATTGAAGAAACTTCTGAAACAATTTCCATTACCGGTAAGAGGTTTATACTCTGAGTGGTCTCCAATGATGGCGAATATCCATACAACGAAATACCGGGACGAACGAGATCAAAATAACTTTCAGGAATATCAATAATTGCCCCACTGTTTGCTGAATGCACGAAGTGTGGACGATTGCCGGTGTCTGACAAAACTTTTAGAATTTCATTAAAAATTTTTAACTGTTGATAAGTATAATTTTTGTCGGCTTCATCTGATGAAGCAAAATGCGTATAAATACCCTCAACTTCCACATTTTGTAGCCCAATTAGTTTATTCACGGCATCAATTGCCTGGTTGGGGAAAAATCCTAATCTTCCCATACCTGTATCAACTTTAACATGGACTTTAATTTTTGCCTAATTTGAAACCGAGTTTTTTATAAGTTCTATCTCTTCCGGAGAAGTAACAGTAGCGGTTAAATAAAAATCAGAGATATTTTTCAAATTATATTTTGAAACAGGTTCAAAAATGAGTATTGGTATTTTAATTCCGGCTTTCCGAAGTTCTAAGGCTTCTTCTGTTAAAGCTACCCCAAACATCTCAGGCTGGATTTCAGATTCCAAAAGTGCATTTGCAACAGCTACAGAACCATGACCGTAAGCGTCGGCTTTTACGACTGCAATCACACCTGCAGGGTAAACTTTTTTCCTGATAGTGAGATAGTTAGATACAAGATTTGAGAGAAAAATACGGGCAAATGAGTGGCGCATCAGTCAGAAGTTTTTAATAAATTGAGCAAAAATATAAAAATTTAGGTTAAAAATGAGCTAAATAGTCAAAAAAACATCTCAAATTCATCAAAGCGATTTATTGGTATAATAATTGCTTAGTATCAATGTTTTTGAAAACTAACAACAATAGTTTAAGTTGTTACGAAATATTTATTTTAATGCAGACAGGAAGCTATTATGCTAACTGAATTTGGAAAAATTCTGGCTTTTTTCCTTTTCGCTATAATTTTTGTCGCAATCACTCTATTTGTGGCAAAGATTATCCGTCCTTCACGACCTACAAAAGAAAAACAGATAACTTACGAGTGTGGTGAAAATCCCGTTGGGTCTCCCTGGATTAAGTTCAACATACGATTTTATGTTGTTGCACTTATCTTTCTCATCTTTGATGTGGAAGTTATTCTACTGATTCCATGGGCGTTCGTTTACAAGGAAGCGGCTATTCCGGGATTTATCGTGGGAGCTATTTTCCTTGTACTTCTTATTTTGGGGATGGCGTACGAATGGCGGAAGGGTGATCTCGAATGGGCAAGACCAAATCCGGTTCCCCCAATAGTGCCAAAACCAGCGGCTCCACCAGAATTAAATAATCCAATACCTGAATCGGGTACGAATTTAGCCAATCAACAAACAAATTGATGTAGTATGGGTTTACTTGATGTAAAATTCAATGATGAAAATATTGTATTAACAAAAGCAGAAGACCTTTTAAATTGGGCACGCCTTTCCTCGCTCTGGCAGGTAGGTTTTGGCTTGGCTTGTTGTGCTATCGAGATGATGGCAACTTCTGCTTCACATTATGATTTTGACCGGTTTGGTGTTATTCCCCGCGCCTCGCCCCGTCAGGCGGACCTGATAATTA
>CAYTLQ010000127.1:0-4598 GCA_964438715.1 uncultured Ignavibacteriaceae bacterium | reverse complement strand
TCTTCATTTTGGGATTTAAGTGATGTTGGCTATGTCAATGTTATGAATCGTACAACATGTATGGAAGGGTGGTTGATATGCAGGAAAAGCCCGATAGATAATTTGCTTCGCTTCAGGTGTGGTTATATATTATGAAGAAATGTATCTTTGTCATTCAACCCGAAGAGTTGGTATTGTTTTAGAATCGAAGTTTAGCGAACTAACAAAACCCTGAAAGGGTGATATAATAGTAGCATCGTTCGTTAGCTAACGGATTAGCCAACGGATCCTCTGCCGAAATTGAAGGGTTGATAGCAAGCTAATTATTTAATAATGCCATCACTTCGGGATTTTTATTTTGTGTTCCGTTTATCTTTGCAATAAATATTACATCCCTTCGGGATTGGTATTTGATATTCGGGATACGCCTGATATATTATGTAATTTCCCTTAGGATTATTTTTTTAGCACAAGTAAATGTATCCTTGTCATTAAACCCGAGGGGTTGGAATTATTGTAGAATAATCGTTAAATACCCGAACAAAACCCTGAAAGGGTGATGTGAATGAACCTCTTTTATCGAGATTAAATTACAGATTCCTTAATGACAAATTCTATCCCTATTACACTTACACAAATCAATAAAAAACCCGATGTATTACATCGGGTTTTTTATTGCATCGTAAAACAACCGAACTAACGGGTCAGGGGAACGGAATATCTATTTTTGTTATTATCCTTTAACCTGAACTGTGTCCTTGAATTGGTAGCTTGTTTGAGATTCACCACTGTTTCATTGACACCCACTTTTGGACGCAGTGACTCAGTTATAGTCTGCCAGGTTATACCATCATCGTAAGAAACTTCTATCAACGCGTCTGATACATCAGTAGATGTAACCCACTTAAGAATATAAGAAAGCCCCGATGCGTCAGTTTCATTTCTGTTTGCAGAAATAATTTTTCCCGGAGGAATGAATCCTAAATTGAAGGGAGCATCACTCATATCCGTAACAGTTGAATCGGAAACATCTGTTACACGAATGCGTGCCAGGGAACTGTAAACTCCTGTAGGCAGTGTCCATAGATAAGCACCGGTAGAGGGAATATTCATTGCAATGGGGGTCCATCCTGAAGCACCATTATCAGCAGTATATTCAAGATTTATATTCGTTACTCCGACAGATGACCAGATGAGTGTAGTATCGGAATTTATGCTATGCGAAGAGCTATTTGGGAAAACTACTCTGATTTGCTTTGATTGAACAACAGAGAAGTTTGCATCTGAGGTATCAGATGGTGTTCCATCAACAGCATCTTTGATACGAATTCTGCACTGATCGGAGTTAACAACAGGTATATTTGTCCAGGTGTAACTTCCCGTACTTACTGCAGAATCCACAATAGTTGTCCATGTTGAGCCGTTGTTTGATGAAAAATCAATATCAACATGCGATATGTTCACGGAAGTCCATCGAATGGTTTGTTGTGTACCACTTATGAACTGTTCACCACCATTTGGAGAGATAATAGTGATAATACCTTCAGTTACAATGCTGAATACTGAATTACTTTCATCACTTGGATAAGAATCTTCAGAATCGCTGATTCTTATCTTGCAATTCGATGAGAGAGCATTTGGAATTGGAGACCAGGTATAGAAACCATCACTTTCAGTCGAGCTGACTATTGTGTTCCATGATACTCCATTATTTGTAGAGTATTCAATATCAACACTGTCAACGCCGGTGCTATTCCAGGTGATAGTGAATGATGAACCGATTGGTAAAAGTTCTCCGCCATTAGGAGAAGAAACAGCGATAGTCTGCGGTATTGAACTGTAAATAGTGAAGGCGCTGTCAGAGGCATCAGAAGGAAGTCCATCGGCTTCATCACTGACGCGTATCTTACATAAAGCGGAGGTAAGGGTATCAACTGACCATGTGTATATACCATCACTTTCTGTTGAATCAACCACCGTCTCCCAGCTAGCTCCGTTATTTGTGGTAAGTTCGATTTTAACAGCAGATAGGTTAACTGAATTCCACATAATGTCATAGCTTGAACCACTCGCTAGTTGTTGGCCACCGTTTGGTGTTAATACGGTAACAGAGGGTTCAGGATTAACGGTAAAGGTACCATCGGACTCGTCAATAGTATTCCCATTATTCGAGTCAGTGATTTTAATTTTGTATCCGGTGGCAGGTTCGGATGGACTCCAGTCATAAGAACCATCTGATGGTGTATTAGATACAATTAGCACCCACTCTCCGACATTACCAATTCGGTACTCAATATTAACATTAGAAACCCCTGAAGAAGTCCATAATATTGAATAAAGCGTGCCTGCGGTAAGATTTTCACCACCGTTCGGATATGTGATGATAATTGAGCGTGCAGGACTAATAGTGAAAGTTGCATCTGATTCATCGACAGGACTACCATCGAGATAATCTGAGATACGAACTTTACAGAGGGCTGATGATACACTGGGTATCGGTGTCCACTCGTAAAGACCGTCACTTTCTGTACTATCCGTTATTGTTGTCCAGGTTAGGCCATTATTGGTGGTAAATTCAATTTTTACTTTACTAATTGCACTACTCGTCCATGTTATATTCTGTGAGGAAGTAGCCTCCCATGATTCTCCGCCATTGGGGCTGGTAACCTGAAGGCTCTGATTGATTTGATTTGAGAGAGTAAAAGTATTATCCGAAACATCAAATGGCAGTCCATCAACCGGATCACTGATCCGAATTTTGCATAGCGATGAATTCGTATCGGGAATGGTCCATAAATATGAGCCTACACTTTCGGCGCTATCTTCAATCGTCATCCACGAAGCACCGTTGTTTGTTGTCAATTCAATCTTCACATAACTCAGATTAGTCGATTGCCATGTAATAGACTGACTAGAACCATAAGTCCATATTTCACCACCATTCGGCGAAAGAACAATAATATCTGGTTCAGGGGAGATTGTGAAAACCGAATCACTCAAATCAAACGGTGAACCATCAGATGCATCACTTATTCGGAGTCTGCAGTTCGTAGAGGTAATGCCTGGTATCGGACTCCATGTATAGAATCCATCAGCAATTGTTGAACTAACAATTGTTGACCACGAAACACCATTATTGGTGGTAAACTCAATCTTTACAGAGTCAACACCGGTATTCGTCCATGTAATATTATGGCTTGAACCTGATGGCAATACCTCTCCGCCGTTAGGAGAAGTAACAGTAATTGATTGCGGAGTGGATGTTGAGATGGTGAATATATTGTCAGAAATATCCGATGGATTACCATCTTCTTCATCGGAAATTCGTAGTTTGCACAGTGCTGAGTTTACAGCCGGAACAGTCCATGTATATATTCCATCGCTTTCCGTGCTATCAGTTACCGAAGTCCAGCTAGCGCCATTGTTAGAGGTAAGTTCTATCTTTACGGCAACCAAATTTGAAGAGCTCCATAATACTGACACCTGGGAACCTCCGATCAATGATTCTCCGCCGTTTGGTGAAGTGAGAGAAATGGTCGGAGAGGAATTAATTGTAAAAGTATTATTACTTTCATCAAACGGTAAACTATCGGTAACATCGAATATTTTAATTTTACAATTCGTGGAAGCTACCTGAGGTATTGGACTCCAGAGGTAATAACCGTCGCTTTCAGTATTTGTTACAATATCATTCCATGTAACTCCGTTATTAGTTGAGTACTGTATGGTCACAGAGGTTACACTGGTACTTGTCCAGGTTATATCAAAACTTCCTCCGGCAGTTAGAACCTCGCCGCCGTTTGGAGAGGTGACAGTAATAAGCTGAGTTACCTGATTGTAGATAACAAAATTACTGTCGGATAGATCGACCGGTGTACCATCCACCGCGTCACTCACCCTGACTCTGCAAAGTGAGGAACTAATATTTGGAACCGGATTCCATTGATATGACCCGGTGTTGGTAGTGCTATTTGCTACCGTTAGCCATGTTACTCCTTCATCGGAAGTAAACTCAATTTTCACATCGGGCACTGACTGTGTAGAGGTCCATGTAATCTCGTAAATTGAACCGGCAAGAATACGCTCGCCGCCATTTGGAGCAGTAACTGTAATAGTTGGCAGTGGAACAATAGAAAATACATTATCACTCAGATCTGAAGGGGAAGCATCCGAGACATCACTAATTCGGATTTTACAGTTTGTAGAACTAACATTGCTGACAGAAGACCAATTATAAATACCATCACTTTCTGTTGAGGAAACAATGGTAGTCCACGAAACCCCGTTGTTAGTGGAAAGTTCAATTTTCACGGAATCAATACCTGAACTGAGCCAGGTAATCTGTTGACTGGTTCCCGGGGTCCAGTTTTCGCCGCCATTTGGTTGCGTTACCGTAACAGATTGTGGCAGAGAGGTGGAGATAGTAAAGGTGTTATCAGACTCATCAACAGGAACGCCATTTGCTTCATCACTGATACGGATTTTACATAGCGCTGAATTTGACGAAGGAATGGTCCATGTATAAATACCATCGCTGATTGTACTATAATTAACTGAAGTCCAGCTTGCGCCATGTTTTGAAGTAACACCAATCTTTACTGAGGCAACATTTGAATAAA
>CAYTLQ010000126.1:0-18577 GCA_964438715.1 uncultured Ignavibacteriaceae bacterium | reverse complement strand
GATTTTGTTCCGCCAAACATACCTGACCAACCTAACATTTTTCCATCTGCAAAAAACGCTGTTTCCTTTTCTCCCTTATTATTAATAAACTCAACTTTTACCCAATTGTTTACAAAATCTCTTCCTTGTTTTCCGTATGATATTGATTTCACATTATTAATTATTATTGGTTTTGACTTTTTTCCTTTAAATATCAATTCATCTTTATTAAGAGTAAGGGTTCCAATGTCTCTCATTGCTAAAATATGAAAATCCTTCCATGTGTTTTCAGAAGGTAAATACCAAACATTACTAATTATTTCATTCATCGTTTAAAATTATTTATAATTTCACATATTAGTCTGACTTTTTAGATTCGATCCGTATTTTTTGAGTGAATTCTGATTTTCTCTTTTTAATTTTCTCATTTTTGGTGGTCAGTCCTGTTGTTTTCGAATACTATCATGATGTTAAACTTGCCCTTAACGGTTGAGTATATGTGAGTTAATGTATTTTATGACAGTTTTCTGTCCTCGGACATGAAAGTTTGAGCGGGCTACAACGCTTGAATACCCACTGAAACCCTTATGGCATATACACTTTGTTATTAGCTGGTCATTATTTTCTTTCGTCAATCTGTCTTTAATTTTTGCTGCAATGTCTTTCTGTCCGTGCGTTAGAGTGGGACGGGCTTGAAGGCTCTTTTTGCATTTTTGGATTGAGGGCAAGCCTTGTGGGAATGCCAAATGTGCCTGAAAGCGAAAGGACGGTGTGTGCTGCCTTATCATTTCAGAATCTCTTTTATTTTTTCTTCTTCTTTTCCCTGCTCAATTAAATAACATTCAATTTTGTCATTAATAACATATTCTTCAAACGGAATCTGTGTTTGGTATGCCTTAATGTTTTTGAGTTGTTTCTGCTCTGTCATTAAATCAAGAACTTTCTTTTTGTAGGTTGTATCCATGTTTCCAAGAAGATGTTCTCCTTTACTTTCGATGATGTAAACAAGTTCCAAATGATTTTCACCTGTCTTTTTTGCTGCTACAAAGTCTGGTCTGATTTTATTTTGCTGCCAGCCTTGTATTGAGTACCATTTTCTGTTTACTTTGTTTCTGAACCACCATAGAATCTTTTCCTGTTTATCAAGTAAATCGCCAACTTTCCTTTCAAGAGTGTTCATCGCAGTAATTTCAACATCTTCGAACAAATAATATTTGTAAGTGCTTGGAACTGGGCTTACTGTTATTACATCCTCTTTTGGAACTTTGAATCCGACTGTATCATCATCGGATACAGCAAGAATAAGATTTTGGGCTTCCATTAAGCCTAAAAATATTTCTTCTTCCTGTTTTGCCTTTTCTTCCTTAAACTTTTTACAAAGCTGAGAAACAATAAAACTGAAATGTTCTTTTAGTTTTTCCTTACCTATCTTATCTTCAATTTGCGATAAATGTTTCGTTCCGATAATTCTTGCCAAAAATGGATTTTCAATTAGTTCATTCAGCCTGCGTGTTAAGTAATCAATATTAATTTCTGTTTTTCCGTTTGTTTGACTTTGTTCTTCAATAAAAGATGCTTTGCTCGAATCATCAAGGGTAATTGCAAATGCTTTTCTTTCTTTTGTTTCATTGCTTAATGACTTCTCAAGTTTTGTAAGAAATTCATCATCTAATACAACATTGGTAAAATCAATTTTAGGCTTTATATCTGTTTCATAATTAAACCTGCGTTTTGAACCTTCTGTATCAACCATTACCCAAACAGGTAAATAGAATGAATTCTGAAATTTCGCGCTGAACTCTTTTTTTATCTTCACAGTTTTTGTGGCGTTTATCGCTTCATTATCACGGAATTTTAGTTTTGTAACCAAATCTTCAAGTCCTTCATTTTTGAACCCGGCTGAAACCCTGTCTAAAATTTCTCTTGTATCGCCTTTTGTGTAGTAAACATAGCTTTCGTCTAATTCTTTTATTCCGGTTTTTCGTGCAAATGGTTGTCGTAAAATTCTACCGACTAATTGGGTAACTCCTGTATTTGAATTAACATTCGGAATAATTCCCAGAATGTAGGCAAAAGAAAAATCCCAGCCTTCCCGCAAAGCTTCTTTCGTAATGATAAAGCGTACCGGGCAATCCTGCGAAAACAGGTTTACATCTTCAATGTCATTTTGTGAACTGGTTTTAATTGCAATTTCATCGGGGTTTACTTCAAGGCTAACCAAATATTCTTTTACATCAAGGCTATGAACCTTACCTCTGCCTCTTTGGTCTTTCCCTGTTGCTTCTACTTGTAATAATGCGGTTGGACGAATGTAAACTCCTGTATCTTTATGATATTGTTTTGCAATTTCTTCTAATTTTTCCCGATGTTCTTTAATTTCCTTTACCATCGCCTTCCAGTCGTTTTCCTGTCGGCTGATTGGTGGGAGTATGTGCATATCAAGTTTTACCATTTCTTCTTCTTTCAATTCAAGCCCTGTAATGGTCACCAAAACATTCATTTCAGCTTTTGGCGTAGCCGAAAAACCAAGAACAAATTCGGGATTTAAACTATCAATAGTTTTTCGGGCATTTTCAGAAAACACTTTGTGAATTTCGTCTATGATAATGAACGGTTTTGAAACACGGATAGCATTTCCAAGACTCGTCATTATTAAAGGTTGCTCTGTGCCAAGTGGTGAAATATAATCAAGGTTGGGAACCTGCTTTAATAATTGCTCGTGTAAGTCGTAACGATTATCAGCAGGAAAAAAACTGTCGTAGCCTCCACTGTCCTGAAAAACTTTTAACGCTTCTTTCCCATTGGTACGGCTTATTGACTGAATCATGACAAACAGAACAACCAAATTTTCTTCAATATCATTGGTTGTCAGTCGTTGTCCTTTTTCCAATATAATAGTCCGGTTACCGCTGCATTGGTCTAATAACTGGCGTAACGGATTTCCTTTGTCCCTGATTTTTTGAACAGTCTGGCTGTAAATGGTTTCACTGGGCACAATCCAAACTATAAGCCCCGTACGTTTTTGAGCAAACAAGTTTTGATATTCACGGATTGATTCAACAGCAAGCAAGGTTTTTCCGCCACCTGTTGGCACCTTAATGACTATGCGTGGATAATTATTACCTAATCCGTTTGTACAACGGTCTTTATATTCCACACCGCAAGTCTGAAAAGCTGTTTGCACCCAATTCAGGGTATGACGCATATTTTCAGGCAATGCCTGTTTGGCAATATCAAACGATGTTTTGGTATCACGGGCAGTTTGCAGAAACTGCTTGAGTGCATTTACAACTTTTATCTGATATTTTTTTAAATACATAGTTACTCTTTTAACTTATCAGGTTTTTTGCCAATTTGTTTTTCATCACTTTTTACCCTTCGTTCCAATTTTTTGATATCCTCTTCCGGTGGTAATTCTTCGGGTTTTATGCCCCGTTCAAGTAAAAGTTTCCTAACCCCTTTATTGTTTTTAATATGTTCTGCCGAAATCTCACTTTCGGTCTTCAACAACTTATCTTTTGCATTAAAAATGGTAATTTCAGTAGCAAAATCTTTTGCTTTGATTGTAATTGTCGGCAGAAAATCAGCTAATGCACGGTCTTTGGGAACTCCCAGTTTTTCTTTCATTTGTTGTGTAGTTTTACCGCCAAATAATGCAGCATCGCCTTTACTTCTGATTAATGCAAAGTTTTTATCGCTGCCTGTTTGCTCGTAAATAATTGATGAAAGCTCTTTTTCAGACAAACTAAGCTTTTCCCTTGCCTGTAACCGTTCCCAGTCATTTATTCTTTGCTCAATTATTTCGTATTTTCGTGTCTGAACTGCAAAATAATTCTGAGCAAATGCAATAGGTTCTTTTTTAGGATCGCCATTTTGTGCAATCAGATAACAGGCATACCTTGTAAGCATTATATCATCTACCTGCTTCTGGGCGCCTGACCCGATATTGACCATCTTGTTGATGTCAACAAAATGGTCGGTAATGTTGTTTCCACTGGCTTCGCACGATGTTTTTGCTTTGGTTATTACATTCGTAAAATTTCGCCATTCTGTATAACCCAACAGATGTTGTATATCCCGGGCAAACCAAAATTCAATTCCGTTATCGGTTGTATGAGAATGATCCTGAAAGGTGTCGGTTAATTTTCTGATAATTTCCTTTTTCATATTTATTACTGTTTACGCTGGAATAAATTATAAGGAATACCAACATATTCAATCTGATTATCAGTTAAGTACTCCTCATCCAGAAAGCACGAAGGCGCATACACAATGCGTTTTTTCCCCGGTTGCTGCTTTTTTATTTTTTCGGCAAGCGTTAAGTTGAGTGCAAGGCGGGTTAGCGTTTCGTAATCCTGTTTGTAAACCAGATAAATAGCTTGTTTGCCATATTCGCCCACATAGTAATCTTCTTCTTTTATTTTGTCATCGGCTTCGAGGTGTTCGCCTGAGCAGAGGTAATACACATATTTTGCAAACTGCTTGTAGGTGGGCAATTGACCTGCCAGCATGGTTTCGGCATCGAGCGGAATACCGAGGCGGTAATATTTGAAACCTGCATCGTATCCGTATTTATCAATGGCCCGTTTTACTCTTTCCCTTGTTATGTCTTTGCAAATGTTTTTGTCGGGTTCGGTTTCGGTGGCTTCCGTCATTTGCACCATAATGCACCTGCGGTTGCCGCCATCTTCTTTGTTGAGTTCCATTACTGCGTGCATGGTAGTGCCGGAGCCGGCGAAGGAATCTAATACAGTAATATTTTCTTCATCACCTTCAATGAATCTTATTACTCGTTTAATTAAATCAACAGATTTGGGATTATTAAAAACTTTCTTTTTAAAAATAGCCTTTAATTGACTGCTACCATTAGGTTTTAGGTCAATCCACAAATTACTAGCTAATTTTGATTCAGATGGTGCAATATAATGCTCTGGTTTACCATTTTTGGATAACCTTAAAAGGTCTAATTCTTCTCCTAATTCTTCGCATTTATTTTTATACCAATTATCTATTTGTTCTTGGGTAATATCTTCATCACTAACACTTAATTCTTCTAACATTTCATTATAATTCTCAATAGCGACTAAACTTCTTTCTTTCCCCCAACGCCATTGCCCTATTTCTGGTGTAATGCCAAATATTTCATATCGCATTGTCGGTCTGTCTGTGCCACGCCAATGATTATTCCAACTACCTTCTTTACCATTTTCTAATTCTATCTCAAACTTTTTGAATCTAAACTTTTCATTCCGGGTATAAATAACTAAGTATTCAAAACCATAGTTTAATTTATCAACTGTTTCAAATTGTGCTTGTACACTCTTTATACCTCGTCTGATAACTACAATATTTCTGAAATTTTCCTCTCCAAATATTTCATCCATAATTCTTCGAAAATTATGAATTTCATTATCATCAAGGCTGACAAATATTGCACCGTCATCTGATAATAATTCCCTAAGCAACTTCAGACGGGGCACCATCATGCAAAGCCATTTATCATGCCTTGTTAAATCGTCAATACCAACTGTTTTACCAATCCATTCATTTATTAAAGGGCTGTTTACTTTGTCATTGTATATCCAACCCTCCTTCCCAGTATTATAAGGCGGGTCAATGTAAATGCACTTTATTTTTCCGGCAAACTGGGGCAAAAGTGCTTTTAGTGCAATAAGGTTGTCGCCTTCAATAATCATATTGCCGCCTGCCTTGCCGTCAGGCAGGTTTGCTTTTTCGGGCTGGTAATGCAGTTCGGGCACCTCGTCCAATGTATGAAAAGGAACAGCCAGGTGGTGGTTCCATATTATGTTTTTACCTTTGAATTGGAGTGTTGGCATATTATTTCTTTTTATTTTGTTTGTATTTTAATTGTTTCTCAGCTACTTTCAATGCTTCAAGCCCCAAATCTTCGTTTTCTAATTCGTAAAGCACTTTTTCACTTAAAAAGTCTATAATAAGTTTGTCGGAGTTTGCTTTATAAAGTTCAGCTAATTTTAAAACTAATTCTTTTGAGAATTTTCTCTCTCCACGTTCCATTTTACTTAATATTGCCACATCAATATCTACTTGCATGGCAGCTTTTCTTAATGATAACCCTGCCTGTTTTCGTAATTCTCTTAATTTTAGTCCTAGTGTTGACATTTTTGGTGTTGACTAATATTGTCAAAAATAATACAATTTCATTTAGTGAATTTATTAGATTTCAAATTATAAATCAACAGTTTATTGTCAATGTTCATCTTCTTTATTTAAATGTACTGAAGAAAGAAACAGACTGTAATTTTTTATTCGGATGAAAAAACCAAATACCCTGCCCTGTTTTCTCTATGTTCAAGAGGTAAGAATAATTTTAGATTCAATTCCAAACTTAAAACATTGTAAGGATTTCATTTATTTATTCGTGTGGTTTGAGCATATCCGAGGCAATTAATCTAAAGATTCGGGATATTGATTCCCGTTCGATAACATAAAGAATTTGTAATGTAATAGAGTCATTGTGTCGCGGGGTTTATTACAATCATTACATTCCTGCAATTAAATTTGTTTCTTCTCATGAATTATAATCCTCATTGATATGAACTATTTCATTTTTTCAGAGGTTTACGAAATTAATAGCCTTGCGGATTAAGACAATTCAAGCCATCTTTAAAGTCTTATTTTTTCAAAAAAAGGAGAGTTATTGGAAAGCGCTCATATACGAAATATTGCAATTATAGCTCATGTTGACCACGGTAAAACCACATTGGTTGACCATATTTTGCGTCAAACCGGCGCATTCAGGGAAAATCAGCATGTTGAAAAGCGCATTATGGATTCAAATGCATTGGAACGGGAGAGGGGAATTACAATTCTCGCAAAAAATCTTAGTGTGCGTTATAAGAACTATAAAATAAACATTGTCGATACTCCCGGTCACGCTGATTTTGGCGGTGAGGTAGAGCGTACCCTGAAGATGGTGGACGGCGTATTATTGCTCGTTGATGCGGCAGAAGGACCTCTGCCACAGACGAAGTTCGTTCTGAAAAAATCGCTCGAGTTAGGCTTAAAACCGGTTGTAGTAATCAACAAAATTGACCGGAAAGATGCCCGTCCAAATGAAGTTCTTGATGAGGTGTTCGATCTGTTTATTTCACTTGGTGCAACTGAGGAGCAATTGGAGTTCCCGTTTGTTTATGCAATTGCAAAACAAGGTATTGCCCGATATGATCTTAGTGACACCAATACTGACCTTATTCCATTAATGGATACTATCATCACGAAAATACCTCCACCTGAGGCAGATACAAAGCAGCCATTTCGTATGCTTATCTCTGCAATTGATTATAACGACTATCTGGGCAGAATTGGAATAGGCAAAATTCATTTCGGCAAGGTGAAGACAGGTGACCCTATAACATTTATTTCCCGTGATGGAAATAAGATTAATGCTAAAGTAACTAAACTTTATGTCTTTGAAAATATAAAGAGAGTAGAGGTAGAAGAGGCATTTGCGGGAGATATTATAGCAATTCTTGGATTTGAGGATGTTGATATCGGCGATACCATTGCCGACCCCGCAAATCCGGAGCCATTACCCACTGTAGCGATTGAAGAGCCGCGCATCACAATGAATTTTCTTGTAAATACTTCTCCCTTTGCCGGCACCGAAGGAAAGTATGTAACCACCAGGAATTTAAGTGAAAGGTTATCGAAAGAACTAAAAACGAATGTCGGACTACGGGTAGAAATGACCGATTCACCCGATTGCTTCAGGGTAAGCGGACGGGGAGAACTTCATCTCGCCATTCTTTTGGAAAATATGCGACGGGAGGGATACGAATTAATGGTGAGTAAACCGGAGGTTATTCTCAAAAAAATAGATGATGTACTCTGTGAGCCGATTGAACATGTTATTATTGATGTTCCGGATGAATTTGTAGGAATTGTTATTGAAAAAATGGGGAAGCGTAAGGGTGAAATGAAAAACATGCTCACCTTTAATGAAAATACCCGAATTGAATTTTTTGTTCCATCACGCGGACTTATTGGATACCGTTCTGAATTTTTAACCGATACGAAAGGTAACGGAATTTTACACCATAATTTCCATGGATACGAGCCATACAAAGGTGATATCATACAGAGACAAAGAGGCGCGCTGATTGCAATGGAAGCGGGTGTTGCCTCAGCATACGCCATGTATAAATTGCAGGAACGCGCAGTCTTCTTCATAGAGCCCCAGACAAAAGTGTATGAAGGGATGGTTATTGGTGAAAACTCCCGAAGCAATGATATGATTGTTAATGTTACAAAAACAAAACAACTTACTAATATGCGTGCCAGCGGCGCCGATGAAGCTATAAGGTTAGAACCCGCAAGGATTCTCACCCTGGAACAAGCTCTGGAATGGATAACCGATGATGAATATGTAGAAATTACCCCGGACTCTGTTCGTATAAGAAAAAAGTTCTTAACAGAAATGGATAAAAAACAGGCAAGAATGGCACAAAAGGCTCAGGCTGAAAAAGTTGATTAATGTATTCCGGTTTCTGTTTAAAAAGATGTACTCTATATAACTGTAAAAGGAGAAAGTAATGTCAAAAGAAGCAATAAAAGGACTTGCCCCTGCAATTGTATGGGAAAGGTTTTACGAAATATCTCAGTATCCTAGACCCTCAAAAAAAGAAGAGAAAATACTTGCATATTTACGCGGATTTTTTGATCAGCATGGAATTAGGTATAAAGAAGATTCTGTACATAATCTGATTGCTTCGGTGCCCGCAACAAAAGGATATGAAAATGCTCCGGTGGTTGTCCTACAGGCGCATGTAGATATGGTTTGTGAAAAAAATAAAGGCACACAACACGATTTTGACAACGACCCAATTACATTAAGGCAGGTTGATGGCTGGATTACCGCCGATGGTACTACTTTGGGAAGTGATAATGGAATTGGAGTTGCTGCTGCTCTGGCTATTGTTACAGATCCGGACGCTGTGCATGGTCCATTGGAAATTCTGCTGACAGTTGATGAAGAAACAGGACTTACCGGTGCCTCAAACCTCGATGGGTCTATGATTAATGGCAAATACCTTCTTAATCTTGACTCAGAAGAGGATGGGGCATTTTATGTTGGATGTTCAGGAGGTATTGATACCGCCGGCACATACAAAATTCAGTGGGAAAATTTACCTGAAGGTACGGAATCATTCGAGTTGATGGTTTCAGGTCTTAAAGGAGGACACTCCGGACTGGATATAAACACCGGGAGAGCAAATGCTCTTAAACTTTTAGCCCACTCACTTAAACAACTCGAATCCTTTGGTGCACTAATCAGCGCTATTTCAGGCGGCAGTAAGAGAAATGCGATACCACGCGAAGCGGAAGCCGAAGTTTGGTTGCCTTCTGCTAATTCGGGTAAGGCTGTGGAAGTGATAAATAATTTATCAAAGGCTTTTCTTGTAGAATATGGTTCCGTTGAGCCGGATTTAAAGATTACACTCACAAAAAAATCTTCACAATCCGTAAAGGTATTTAGCAGTGTACTGACGAAAAATATAATAAATCTGTTATTGGCTATGCCAAATGCTGTTCAGAGAATGAGTGCCGATATTCCCGGCTTAGTGGAAACATCAACCAATCTGGCTACAATTGTTATGTCGGATGATACCGTAGTTGTTGGTACATCACAAAGAAGTTCTATAGAAAGTGCAAAAAAAAATCTCGCCGCATCGGTTAAAGCCGCCTTTGAACTAAGCGGCGCTGAGGTTACAACAGGTGATGGTTATCCCGGCTGGAAGCCTAATATGGATTCAACAATAATGAAAATTTCGGTTGATGCATTTAAGAAATTATTTGGAAAAGAACCCGAAATTAAAGCCATACATGCAGGTCTTGAATGTGGTATTTTGGGAGATAAAAAACCGGGACTTGATATGATTTCATTTGGACCCACGATTACAGGCGCCCACAGTCCCGATGAAAAGATTGAAATACAGACGGTGGATAAATTCTACAGGTTGTTAAAATCTATTCTTCAATCAGTTGCAACATTAAATTAATAAACTAAGTATATTGTAAATGCCCCGTGCCATGTGTATGCGCGGGGCATTTTAATTGATAGTAATTGTTTCGATAAGAAAATGATAAATGGTATTCAGATAGTTTGTTAATTGAATGAATTTATATGAATTTTATACATTAAAATATTTTGTATTCAGGTAAGATTATGAAACCGATAGATCGCTCTTTTTTGCTTCTTTTATTTCTTTTCTCTATTGTTATTACAATTTCCAATGTTGCTCAAAACAAAGAAAAAATGACATTTGAGCAATACCTGAATCTGAATGTCCCCTCTTCTGTTACAATATCACCTGATGGAAAGTTTGTTGTTTATACCATACGAAAAGCCGATACAGATGTAAGTAAGTGGAATACACAGGTTTATATTTTTAACACAGCCACAAAAGTCTCGCGTCGATTTACCCTTGCAGGAAAAAGTTGCACAAATCCCGCATTTACCCCCGATGGTAAATTTGTCTCGTTTCTTTCATCACGGGAATATTTGAATACCTCCGGTAAAACCGAAGAGGGAGCTCAGCAGTTATGGCTTGCCCCGATGGAAGGAGGGGAGGCATTTAATATTACCTCTTTGCCGAATGGTGTGGAGGAATATGTTTTCAGTGAAGATGCTAAATGGGTAGTTGTGCTGACAGAATTCTTTGATGAAGAGAAGGATGCTGAAATCAGCCGCAACCGAAAAAGAAAAAATGATGAACAGGTTTTTCCTAAAGTAAATCCTCCAAAAGAGTTATGCTTTATCTCAGTTCCCGATGGTAAAATTCATCAGGCATATAAACTTGATGCGGGTGCACAGAACATTGCTGTTAGTCCCGATGCAGAGAAAGTTGTGTATCAGTCAAACCGTACCGGCGAATACAATGACGATCAGAAGCATGATATTTATGTAATTAACAGAGCCGGAAAAATCGAACAGATTACTGCATTCGAGGGTCCGGAAACAAAACCAGTATTCTCACCGGATGGTAAATTAATTGCTATTCGTACTCAGACAGTTCCCGACATTGAATTTGCTGAGAGTGATATTACTCTTATAAGCCCTGAAGGCAAACTCATTAAAAACCTTACAACAAACTTCCATTATTCAGTTACAAACTTCATTTGGAAGACCAATACAGTATTAACAGTAAATGTTAATGAAGGTATGGTGAACAGATTATATAATATAGATATTGAAAAAGAAGTTATAACCCCTATTTCAGGCAGTTCAATTTCGGTAACAGATTTTTCATACACTTCCAAAGGCGTATTGTGTTACAGAGGAGAAAGTTCTGTTACACTGCCCGAAATTTATTTTGAAGGGAAACAGATTACCGATTTTTCGGGGCAATTGGAAAAATTTGAAGTTGGTACTCAGGAAATTGTGAAATACAAAAGCAGTGATGGAAAATTTAATCTTGAAGGAATTCTGTTTAAGCCGGCAAATTTTGATGAAAAGAAAAAGTATCCTTTGATATTAACCGTGCATGGCGGTCCTTACGGACACTTTCGGAATACATTTCTTCAATCATATCCGGTTCGCCAGTATAATAATGAAGGGTTTCTTGTATTTGCGCCAAATCCGCGCGGAAGTTCAGGCTACTCCGATGAATTCAGTCAGGCAAACAGATACGATTTAGGCGGTGGTGATTATCGTGATATAATGGATGGAGTAGATTTTATAATTTCCAGGGGTTTTGTTGATGAGAACAGATTGGGTGTTACCGGTGGGAGTTACGGCGGTTATCTTACCAACTGGATAATTTCCCAAAATAACCGGTTTCGTGCTGCAGTATCGTTGTATGGAATTTTTAGTTATTTCACTGACTGGAGTAATTCGTGGCAACCCGCATTTGAAAAGATGTACTTTGGTTACTACTATTGGGAGAAGCCAATTGATATGAGTAATTTGTATGTCAGCAGGTCGCCGGCATTTTATGTAGAAAACATTAAAACCCCTACTCTCATTCTGCAAGGGGAGAAGGATGTATATACCGATGTTGCAAATTCAAGAGAAATGTATCAGGCTTTAAAAACTTTGGGAGTACCGGTTGAATTTGTATTGTATCCGAGAGAGGGTCACGGCATTCGAAATGAACCTAATCATTATATTAACTCAGTAGAGCGGTCGGTAAAATGGTTCATAAAATATCTCTCTATGAGGTGATAAATTTATTTTCTATCATCTTTTTAGTATCTTTTAATGGAATTATACATATTCCACCGGAACCAGGATTTTCGGTCGGGAAATTACAAAGCAGTAAAAATTCTTATAAAGAATATTCCGCAAACACTAATATCTCAAAATGCGTAAACTTATTAAATTATCTGATGTTAAACCGGGAATGGAAATTGCTGAGAACATTACGAACCGGTTCGGGCAAGTAATGCTTTATTCCGGGACTGTATTGACGGAAAAGCATATCACTCTTTTTCAAACATGGGGGATAGAAGTACTCTCTGTGTATCAGAGCAAAACGGAAAATCCGGAGGAACTGAGTGCGGAGAAAGAGAAGTATATGAAAGAATTACTCTCCGAACTTACCTGGACGCCGAAAATTCTGTTTGAACAAGATTTGATTAATATGTGCGTGGAAGACCGCCTGTACAGACAGAAAAATGAGACAGGTGGAAATAATGAAAGTTGATATACGGAGCCGCATATTAACCGGCATTGAAAGCCTTCCAACATTACCTAATGTTTACACTTCTCTCGTCGAAGTATTGGAAAGTCCGGTAGTTTCTACAAAGTTGGTTGCAGAGGTTATATCTTCCGATCAGGCATCTGCATTCAGGGTTCTGAAAGTAGCAAATTCTCCCTTTTTTGGTTTCCGTGGCAGAATCAATACTATTAATCAGGCAATTATGTATTTAGGCCTGAATGAAGTAAAAAATATAGTACTTGCTCTTGCAGTTATTGACACATTCAGCCGACAAAAACTTTTCGAGAAAATCTCTCCAAATGATTTCTGGAAGCATTCAATTGCTGTAGGAATTACTTCACGAATAATAGCTAAAATGTCTGGTCAGGCTGACTTTGAGAATTATTTCCTTGCCGGTATTCTGCACGACATTGGTAAATTAGTGTTTATGGAAACAGCCCCAACACAATTTTCAGATTCACTTGAACTTGTCCGCAGAGAAGGGGTAAAAATACTCGAGGCAGAGAAAAAAATACTCGGACTAGACCATACCGAAGCTGGACTGATTCTCACAAAAAAGTGGAAACTTCCTTTTTTCTTTCAGCGCGTTATAAGCGAGCATCATCGCGGCGTATCGAACGATGCGTATGAAAATATTGTAGCATCAGTGCATCTTTCAAATATTGTAGTGAAATTCCTGAATCTTGGAGATTCGGGAAACAAAATTATAGAAAGGCCGAATCCGGAGGTGTGGGATATTATCCGGCTCCCTCATGGATTTTTCTCGGTTACACGGGAGAAAATAATATCTGATTTTACTCAGACAGCCGGATTAATGTTCACTCACGCCGAAAAATAATCTGAGGGTTGAACTTGAGTTTTGATAAAAGAATATTAGAGCTCCTAAATGTAATCAAAGAGTCAGGGATTCATACCTCTCCGAAAGAGTTTGCAAATACTGTATTATTTGAGATAAAGAATTTTCTTAATAAGGCTGAGATAGCAGTATTTTACCTTAACCATAAGACATATATATATAATTATTTTATCGGGACTGAACCCACTGATGAAGTGCTAATAAAAAGTACTTTCACCGATCTGGTGAATCGCGGCGAAATTGCCCGTGTATTGCGTGAAGGCTCATTACGAAGTGCGCTTTGTATGCTTCATTCAGCAAATCCTGAACCGGTATTAATTGTTCCTGGTTACCATACTTCTACTCCGGAAATTATGTTCCTGGTTTATGGCAATAAAATGGTAACCGAAGACCGGGAACAGTACAGTTTGGTTAGTGATTTATGCGGGTTGTTTGCTGTGGGGTGGAAAATTATCTCGCAAAGCCGTACGATAGAGGAACTTGAGTATCAGAATAAAATACTGCTAGCCAGTGGTGTTACCGATATAAAAAATGGAGTCAAAGAGTTAAAGTACATACTCGATATGATTCAAACCGGAATAATTCTGGTTGATAGTGAAACACATGATATTATTGATGCAAATACAATGGCTTGTGAACTGCTTGCAATTCCTAAAACAAAGCTCATTGGAAAAAGCAGAGACGGATTTTTTCTTATAACCGGTCAAACTCCTCTTAGCGAAGGTAATTTTATGAATAAGGAAGTTTTTCTTCATCGTAGTAACGGTGAGTTTCTTCCGGTGCTTCTCACAACAGTAAGTATTCAACTCGGAGAAACCAAATACATTCTTGAAAGTTTTCAGGATATTAGCCAGAGAAAATCTGTTGAACAAAATTTAGTTCAGCTAAATGTAGAACTTGAAAAAAAACTTCTTGAAAGTTCGAGGGATAAGCGTGCTTTTCTTCAGGAAATGGAGTTAAATGCTATCCGCCTTCGGGAAGAGTCAGAGAAAAATGCTTTGCTTGCTACAGCGTTTGAGTATAATGAAATACCCTATCTCATAATAGATGCAGGGAGGAAGGTACTGTATGGAAACCGTAAATTTGTTTACACTTTTCTCAACTCTCAAAACCCACTAACGGGTATGGATGTGGAATCTATCTTGCCGGAAATTACACTCCCTGAACAGATGTTTGACCTTAATCTCGGTCAGAGTATTCATTTCGAGTACTTTAATAAGACCTTAGAGCAGGCGGTTGTGTATTCAGCTACACTAACGCTCATTTCGGGATTTACTCAGGAAGGGAAAAAATTCCTTCTTGCCTTTTCTCGCTGATCGGTGAGTATGCTTTTTACCCATTTTAGGGGATTCTATTTCTGAACGCTTAAAGATTCCTTTGTGTAAACCCACAATTCTTGTATAAGCCCATTCCAATTAATTTCTTGCGGAAAAGAAAAACAAGAAAATTTATTAAACAATTATTAATTTACTTTCATTATATCCGATAATTAATTTACCTATATATGTAATTATTAAAATATCTGTCGTCTAGAACCTATTTATGACTGAAGCGCACTATAAGCTGAGAGAATTGATTTACAGAATCGGGCGACAGCAAAACTATTAAAGTTTTATGACAAAGCTTAAAAAGCTCGTTAATATCGACGATGTAAAAGCAGGAATGGAGCTAGCCTCGAATATCACTAACAGATTTGGGCAGGTAATAATGTTTTCCGGCGCTGTTCTGGAGGAAAAACACATTTCACTTTTTAAGACATGGGGAATAGAAATGCTTTCCGTATATGATACCGAACAGGGAGATGAGTTATTCGGATCTTTACCCCTGAGTATAGAAAAACAGATAATAAAAGATGACATAATTCGACTTCTCACATGGCAACCAACAAATGCTTATGAGAAAGACCTGATTTCTATGGCAATCGAAGGCAGGGCAGAGAGAATCCTTTCCAGAAAGACCTGATATGTTGGTTGATGCAAAAAAGAAAATTCTTACCTCTGTTGAAAGTTTACCGACTCTTCCAATAGTATATTCAAAACTTGTTGAGGAATTACAAAACCCTTATGTATCATCAAAATCGATTGCAGATATAATCAGTTCGGATCAAGCCTCCGCTCTGCGGGTTTTAAAGCTCGCCAATTCTCCTATTTTTGGTTTCCGTGGAAAGGTAACCAGTATTACTCAGGCAATAACTTATTTAGGATTTAATGAAGTAAAAAACATTGTACTAACGCTTTCGGTTATCGATCTGTTTAGCCGCCAAAAATTACTTGGCACATTTTCTCCCTCCGAGTTTTGGAAACATTGTATTGCTGTTGGAGTCATTTCACGGGTTATTGCTAAATATTCCGGATCTACTGCATACGAAAATTATTTTTTAGCAGGCGTACTTCACGACATTGGCAAACTTATTTTTGTTGAATCCTTCCCTCACGCATATTCGGAAGCATTGGAGATTTCCAACAAACGGACAATGTCTTTTCTGGAATCGGAACAGCAAGTACTCGGAATTGACCACACTGAAGCAGGGGAAATTCTCATAGAAAAATGGAAACTGCCTTTAACATTTCAAAAGGTAATCAAACTGCATCATCACGGTATATCAGACGATGCTTATGAAAATATTGTCGCAGTAGTTCATGTCGCAAATATTGCCACAAAGCTTTTGCAACTTGGTAACTCCGGAAATACCTCGATTGAAAGGCCAAATCCTGATGTTTGGGATAGATTACGCATTCCAGAAGGGTTTTTTACCATTACAGTAAAAAAGTTCCTTTCCGACTACGATAATACAATCGGCTTACTACTGCCGGGAGATAATTGAGCAATGAAAATCTTTACTGATAAGAACTTTCTCTCCTAAGTTCTGGCAGGATTAGTCGATATATTTAACAGCCCTGTACTAACAACTTTAACGCCGGAGGAGTATTTTAAATCTTAATAATTTAATCATGGATGATAAAATTGTATAAGCAATTAAGAGAGAATAAGCCGGGATGAAAATGGAGAATACTTTAAAAGTGTAGTAGCAACCACAGGAAATTTATTCTTCTGATCAATAATGAAAATTTTCCTGCGACATAGTAATGGTTTTTTATGCATTAGCTATACCAGTTATCACATTAGAGTATTACAGTACGGTAATTGAGCTCTATGGAAAATATGAGGGGAGTAAAAAGGGATATAAACCGAAGAAACAGAGGCGAAATGTAAAAAGAAGCTTACCTGCTGAAAGAGTCTTAGAGTAATCTGGTAGTAATCCTCCTAACAGCTACCTGAGTAGGAATTCGGCTGGATAAACCCGATAGGGTTTTTTAAGCTTACAGACTGATAAGTGAGGGTATAAATAGAGATTTTGAGCGGACAGGCTTAGGATTAACCGTTGCAAAGGAATTGACAACTCTTTTAGGAGGAATTATTTCTGTGGATAGAGCTCCCGGTGTTGGGTCAAAATTCAGTGTTATTTTACCCGTTAGCAGGCAGATAGTCAACTAATTCATATCCAAGCCAACCAAAACTTAACCTTTGTCAAATATTAACTCCCGATACAGATTTACCAGCTTAATGCGCCTCCCGTAACCTTTATCCTCTAATCTGATTTTCCAAAATTAAGGTGGTGGGAAAAGATTAATACAATTATACGGTTCATTATTTAAAATAAATGGATGTAGAATAGATAAGATTAACTAAAGAAGTAAAAAAAACCGACTAAAAAACCAAATTAGTTGATATTTCGAAAAATTCAGATATGTGACGAATGGTATAGGATAAAAAGTGTTGATACTTTAAGTTTGAACTGTAACATTTTTCAATCACTTAAAAGAGGTTGTATTGAGTTCATTAACAAAGGTATCATTATTCTTTCTTTTGCTCCTTCTTGCCGGCGCAAGCGCTGTAAATCAGTTGGCTCCCGGTTCTGAAGCAGTTTTGCCGGAGGAAGAAAGTGCTAATGTTAATGAGGTAGCGCAGACACCTGTAGGCGACACCTCAATAATCAAATACATCGACAAAGGTGAAATGAGAGCATCCTGGTACGGTCCCGGTTTTCATGGAAATCTGACTGCCAATGGAGAAGTATATGACCAGGAAGCCCTCACAGTGGCTCACAAATATTTCCGTTTTGGTACCCTTCTCCGACTTACTAACCCGGAAAACGGAAAATCGGTAATTGTAAGGGTAAATGATCGTGGGCCTTATATTCAGTATCGCCAGCTCGATGTCTCGAAAGCCGCTGCGCGGGAACTCGGTATGATATGGAAGGGAGTTACGAAATTAAAGGTAGAACAGGTAACTCTCCAGGGTGTTAATTTCCCGGTAATACAGTTTAATTAAAAATAATTCAGCCCGGCGGAAGCCGGGTTTTTTATTTTCATCAATTCATCTCCACAAATAACATAAACGCTCACACATTTCAATTCAGATGTAAATTAGTGAGTGAAAACCATCATTAGGAGAATTAACAGATACTACTTTTTCTGTGGTGAAGCTATTATTTAAAGAATATTCTAAATATCTGTAATATTTGTGCTAAATAATAAATATATTTAGTTATTCATACTGCAAAAAAGTAAGAAAAAAACTTAATATAGTGGTATCAGAAAAGAAAATGTCCCATGGAATGACAACATTATGCCGATGAGGTCAAACCCAAAAGAGGATTTGAGCAGGAGAAATAAGTTAGACTGAAAATTTGCTAAAGTTGAAGAACTCAAAAGGAGTTATTGTTGTTAAAAGTCGCTTATACTTTGAAATTTTAATTAATCAATCTTTTGCTCTCTTTGCCCAAGGTTAGGTAATAAATCTGGTACATCATAGAAATTAAATACTGTTCACTTAAAAATTCCAAAATTAGGTTGAAATATTAATGCTTACAGGAGACGAAAATCTTAACAAAATTTTATTTGAAATTGAAAAGAGAATAAGAGAATTGTTTGGAGAAAAAGTATTAAAAATAATTCTCTTTGGTTCTTTTGCCCGTGGAGATTACAACTCCGACTCCGATGTTGACATAATTGTATTAGTTAATGACAATAATTTATAC
>CAYTLQ010000125.1:0-21367 GCA_964438715.1 uncultured Ignavibacteriaceae bacterium | reverse complement strand
TAATTTAATCTTTTACAGTTATTATTACACTGGTAACAGTCATATTTGCCGGTTTCATCTGGATCCAATATTATTATAATCTTGGTGGAGTTTATGAACCTAAATCATTCCAATTTATAGAAAAAATTCGCTGGATTGAAGTTTCAGGAATCTCATGGATTGGCACTATTAAAATTGACTATTTCCTTGGAATAGATGGTATCAGCGCTCCGATGTTGCTGTTAACTGCACTTATTTCATTCGTTGCAGCATTATCATCCTGGACTATAGAAAAGTCAGTTAAGGGATACTTCGCTATGTACCTCTTACTGGTAACAGGAATGATGGGAGTTTTTGTTGCACTGGATTTCTTCTTATTCTATGTATTCTGGGAAGTAATGTTACTGCCTATGTATTTTCTTATTGGTATCTGGGGTGGTCCGAGAAAAGAATATGCTGCGATTAAATTCTTTATCTATACATTGTTGGGCTCGGTCTTCATGCTGCTCGTTATGATTGGTCTCTATCTAAGCGCTAAAGAAACACTTGCTGATGGTTCCAAAGTATTTACATTTAATATGCTTACTTTAATGGATCCCAAAGCATATACAACAGACGGAATTCTTTCGCCCTTGAATCCCAATAATCTTAGGTTTATTGCCTATATTGCACTATTCGCCGGGTTTGCAATTAAAATCCCAATGTTTCCGTTTCACACATGGTTACCTGATGCGCATGTCGAAGCACCAACACCCATAAGTGTTATTCTTGCAGGCGTACTACTCAAGATGGGGACTTACGGAATACTACGATTTAATTACCCGATTTTCCCTGAAATCACTGCAAAGTTGCTCTATTGGATTGCAGTCTTTGGAATGATTAATATAATTTATGGCGCTTTATGTGCCATGGCTCAAAAAGACTTCAAAAAGCTTATAGCCTACTCTTCTGTTTCTCACATGGGTTTTGTTCTACTTGGCATGGCTTCTCTTAATACGCCCGGTATTTCCGGTGCAATTCTTCAAATGTTTAACCATGGTACAATAACAGCAATGCTCTTCCTTATTGTAGGTGTAATCTATGACAGAGCTCATACCAGAGGATTGAACGATTTCGGCGGGTTGGCTGTTCAAATGCCCGTTTATTCCGGATTTGTTACCGTAGCCTTTTTTGCCGCTATCGGACTCCCCGGATTAAGTGGATTTATTTCGGAAAGTTTTGTTTTCTTAGGTGCATTTGGTGTAGAAAGTATCAGAACAATTACGATTATCTCAACTGTAGGAATCCTACTTGGCGCAGGGTATATGCTTTGGACACTTCAACGGGTTTATCTCGGACCGCTTAACGAAAAATGGGCTAATTTGAAAGACCTTGACACCCGTGAGTATCTTATGCTTACTCCGCTTGCTCTGATTGTATTATTATTGGGTATTTTTCCATCAATAATGTTAAACCTAATGAATACCTCAGTTAATACAATGATAGACTTTTTGTCCAAGTCACAGACTTTTTATTCATCGTTAGGTTTCTAAACAATTATGGATACCACATATTTTTTTAATAGTCTGGCTCTGTTGCAACCCGAAGTAGCCGTTACAGTTGCAATGATAGCGGTACTCAGTTTTGACCTTATATTTCCAAACAGTAAAAAGGTTTTACCCTATTTATCATTAGCCGGTATTGCGGTTGCAGGAGCATTTGTAATTGGTAATTTCACCCACTCTGAGCCGTTAATTGCACCTGCAGGTAAGGAAGCGATGGTTGCTATTGATCCATTTAGTAACTTTATCAAATTGATCATTCTCATTGCATCAGCTCTGATTGTATTTTTCACCATATCAAGCAAAGAAATGGATGAGATTTACAATAGACTCGGTGAATATTATACTCTTATTTTTGGAATGATTCTGGGTATGATGTTCATGGCAACCGCTTCCGATCTCATTCTTCTCTACCTTTCACTCGAACTTGTGTCATTATCCTCCTATGTTCTTGCCGGCTTTCTCAAAAACACAAAAAGAAATAGTGAAGCAGCCCTTAAATATATTATTTACGGTGGTGTTGCTTCAGGCATTATGTTATTTGGAATTTCCCTTTTTTACGGAATGACCGGTACTACAAATATGTTTGAGATGAATCAGGTTCTTAAGTCTCTTGAAACCAGTCAATATTTATTCATCTTTTCATGTTTATTACTATTTACTGGTATCGGATATAAAATTTCAAGTGTTCCGTTCCATTTTTGGACTCCTGATGTTTATGAAGGAGCCCCAACAACAATTACAGCATACCTCTCCGTTGCAAGTAAAGCGGCAGGTTTTGCACTTTTAATAAGGGTTCTCCGTACAATATTTACTTATGCAAGTGGTAATGATGGAATTTGGATATTACTACCGTATTTTAATTGGCAACAGTTTATTGTACTTATTGCTATACTCACAATGACTCTGGGTAATTTCGCGGCTCTCTGGCAGGACAATCTAAAGAGAATGTTAGCTTATTCAAGTATTGCTCATGCAGGGTATTTGCTCGCCGCTCTGGCAACTCTCTCAAATCAAGGTACACTTGCAATATTATTGTATTTCATCGTTTACCTTATAATGAATTTGGGTGGTTTTTTAATTATTATTTTGGTTTTCAACAAAATCGGCTCGGAACATATCGATTCCTATGATGGTTTAGGTTATAAATATCCCCTACTTGCTGTGAGTTTTGGTATTTTCCTTGTCTCTTTAACAGGATTACCCCCAACCGCCGGATTCGTCGCAAAATTATATGTTTTCATGGCACTTGTAAATTCAGACATGATTACCCTTGCAGTGATAGCATTACTGAACAGTGTTGTATCTCTGTATTATTATGTACGCGTATTAAAACATATGTATTTAAATAAGCCAAAAAATGTTGATGAAGTTAGCCCTATTTCATTTGCTAATACCGGTTTGGTTCTCTTATTAGCTGTTCCTGTTATATTATTTGGTATTTATTTTACTCCATTAGTTGAATGGGCGAAAAATTCAGTAATTCTTGTACTGAAATAATCTGACAAATAATTTAGATTTAAGCCACGATTTTCGTGGCTTTTTTTTTATTTAACGGTTCGTGTTGAATAAGAAGTATAATAAAATATTTCAAAAACTTTTCTTATGGTGAGAATTGGATACGATAAACAGAAATGTGATACTTTATATAGCAACCTCTCTCGATGGGTACATTGCTACTGTTGATGATGATATAAGTTTTTTATCGGTTGTAGAAAAGCAGGGAGAAGACTATGGTTACTCAGAATTCATGTCAACAGTTGATACGGTTATTCTTGGGAGAAAAACATTCGATAAATTACTTCTAATGGGAGTTGAGAAACCTTATGAGGGTAAAACTGTCTATGTAATTTCGCGGTATTCATCGGGTAATAGAGATAATATTCATTATTTTAATGGAGAATTGAAAGGACTAATTTCAAAACTAAAATCAACTAATGGTTTGAATATTTTTTGCGACGGCGGTGCAAGTATTGTCAATCTTTTACAAAATGAGGATTTAATTGATGAATACATTATTTCGATTATACCCATACTTCTTGGTAATGGTATCCGGCTTTTCAAAGATGGCAGATCAGAGCAAAGACTAAAATTACTCTCAGCAAGAACCTTCAATACAGGGCTCCTACAAATTCACTACAAAAGAAAATGATTAGAACACCTGAAAATAGGTATTTACCGGACAGCGAGCCGTTATACCTTGATTACAATGCCAGTACACCCGTTGACCCACTGGTTCTTGAATCAATGCTTCCTTATTTTTCTCAACACTATGCTAATCCCTCATCAATCTCACACGAGCAAGGAATATTAGCTGAGCGAATTGTTGAAAATTCTCGAAAAATTGTGGCTGACTATTTCTCAATCTCTTCTGAGGAAATTATTTTCAATAGCGGCTGTACTGAAGGAAACAATACTGTTCTTTTCGGAGTCCTGGAAGCATTACTGCCGGCAAAGAATCATATTATTACTACTCGCATCGAACATTCGGCAACATACAATACAGCTCTCTACCTGCAACAAAAAGGTATCTCGGTTACATTTTTACCTGTCGATGGGAAAGGATTCATTAACCCTGATGACCTTAAAAAAGCAATTACATCAAAAACTGCTTTGATAAGTATAATTGCCGCAAATAACGAAATTGGAACTGTTCAGAATCTGCCGGAAATTTCAAAAGTATCAAGAGAATCTGGAATATTATTGCACTATGACTGCTCCCAGATAATTGGGAAATTTCCCTTTTCCTTAAAAAACTCCCCCGCAGATTTTATAACCTTTTCATCTCATAAAATTTATGGGCCTAAAGGATGTGGAGTGTTAATTAAAAATAAAGATATCACTCACACCAAATTTAAGCCTATATTCCATGGCGGCGGTCAGGAGATAGGGCTACGCCCCGGAACTTTAAATGTACCGGGTATTGTTGGAACAGGAAAGGCTTTAGAGATCTTAAAAAATCGCCAAATGATTGAGATAGAGGAACAAAAAGAGTTGGTTCTGATGCTGAGAAATGGAATTTTTTCGCAAATTACTAATGCGTATCTTAATGGTTGCGAAATACAGCGAATATGTAATAATCTGAATATATGTATCGTTGGTTTACCTTCAACGAGATTATTTCAGGAAACGAAGCGGTATTTAGCCTTATCTTCTGCCTCTGCTTGTGGGGGTAATTCAAATGAACCAAGCAGAGTTTTATTAGCACTTGGCAGAAGTCGGGAAGATGCAATTTCTTCATTTCGAATTGGTATTGGAAGAAATACCAGTAAAAGTGATATTGAGTTTACGATTGAAGTGATTGTAAAAAGTGTACAAAAAATTTTTGGAAACAGTTGAATGAAGAAGAATAATTTATTACTCGAACGGTTAATTGCTGAAAAAATAATTTTTCTGAATTACTTTAAGTCACTTTTTCCTCTTTTTCACAATTCGAATGTTTTTTTCAGAGATATACAATTCACAATCGTGAGATTCTTCGATTTGAAAGGGAAAAAACTGTCATATAGTGAAAGTGAATTCCTCACCGAAGGTCTTGTAAACAATCTTGTAAATGAACAAATACTTAAACCTGTTCATAAAGCTACATGGAAGCTGAATTACCCTCTCTTTACCACTGGCGCTCCATTAACTTATGAAGTACTTAGTGAGAACAAACAATAAAAGGAAATCTTATGACTACAACTGAATCAGAAATAAAAATTACGGTTAAAGCAGCATCACAAATAAAAAAGGTTATGTCCGAAAATAACATTCCCGAAGGTCATTATCTTCGGGTAGGCGTTAAAGGCGGAGGTTGTTCCGGATTAAGCTACACATTAGGATTCGATGGCGAAAAAAAAGAAGGAGATTCAGTAATAGAAGAGCATGGCGTTAAATTACTTGTTGATGGAAAAAGTCTATTTTATTTAATGGGCACTGAGCTCGATTTTTCTGATGGACTTAATGGTCGCGGCTTTGTGTTCAACAATCCAAATGCAGTAAAAACCTGCGGTTGTGGTAGTTCTTTTGGTGTTTAGGAAGTTTTTTCTCTATCAGGAATAAATAAGTAATTCTATTTTAAAATTATTTTTAACATATTAAAAAAGGAGCATAGATTTAATGAGTCAATTTGAATTGCCTCAATTAACTTATTCTTACGATTCCCTTGAGCCGTTTATTGACAAAATGACGATGGAAATCCATCACTCAAGGCATCATAATGCGTATGTCACTAACCTTAATAAAGCCCTCGAGGGATCAGCCTCTGCCGGAAAATCAATTGAAGAACTAATGGCATCAATTTCTACCCTACCGGTTGCTGTAAGAAACAACGGAGGCGGCCACTTTAATCACTCATTATTCTGGACTATCATGAAAAAGAGTGAAAATCCCGCTCCCGAAGGTGCGCTTTTGGATGCTATTAATTCATCCTTCGGAAGTTTTGAAGAATTTAAAAAATTATTTTCAAATGCGGCAATGACCCGTTTTGGCTCAGGTTGGGCGTGGTTATCAGTTGCGGATAATAAGCTTGTTATTTCCTCCACCCCTAATCAGGATAATCCACTGATGGATGTTGCAGAGGTTAAAGGTACACCCATACTTGGTCTTGATGTTTGGGAGCATGCATATTATCTAAAGTATCAAAACAAGAGAAACGAATATATCGATAATTGGTGGAATGTTGTGAACTGGGAAGAAGTTGCCCGTCGTTTTTCTCTTACAAAATAAATAGTCTTATGTGCCCGAAATTATTTCGGGCACATTTCGTATCGTTACTATGGAAAAACTTGTACCACTATTTCCTCTAAACCTCGTTATATTTCCTGCCTCCTCATATCCACTGCGCATTTTTGAGGAGCGTTATAAAATAATGGTAAATAATGCTGTAAAAAATAATTCTGCATTTGGTATTCTTCCATTAATTGATAATAAACCTGCAACTGTCGGAACACTAGTAAGCGTTGTAAAAAAGACGGAGCCGTTTTCAAATGGTGAATTTTATATAATTGTTAAAGGTGGTGACAGATTTGAGGTAATAAATAGTTGGGATTCACCTTATGGGTACCTTGAGGCTTTAGTCAGAGTTTATTATGATGTTAATCCCGTTTCGAGTAACTTTCTCGTAAAACAGCTTGAAGACCGTTTTAAGGGGCTTTTGAATCGCATAGATTTTACATTGGAAGAAAATTTCTGGACTTCGTATAATTCAAATACTTTAAAGTCGTTTAAGATTGCTGAAAAAAGCGGATTAAGTTTGGAACAACAAGTCCAGTTACTGCGCTTGCGTGATGAAGACAAAAGGATAAACTATCTTCTTGATCATTTTGCCCGTATCGAAAAATATTATTCGCAAGCATCCGTCATAGCCAGTCTAATTGCCAATGATGGTTATCTGAATAATTGAACAGACCTTTAAAAACAAAAAAGGTTGCATTGCAACCTTTTTTATTCTATAAGTAAAGTAATTATTTCGCTAATTTTAATCGGTTAAGTGCACGGGCAAGAGAAGCTTCAGCCCGTAATAAATCAACATCAGAGCCCCTATTAGAAAGTCTTTTTCTTGCTCTCTCAGCCGCACGCTCTGCTCTTGCTTTATCTATTTCCGATTGACTCTCAATTGAATCAGCTAAAACAAGAACTTTATTTTCTTTCACTTCAATTACACCACCGCTTGTGGCATAAATTGTTTCATTTTTATTCTTATCCTTCACGGTCACTTTACCGACAGTAAAGGTGCTCATAATCGGAGCGTGGTTAACCAAAACCTGGAACTCCCCTTTAGAACCGGGAACAGTAACAGAATAGACAGGACCCGAAAATGAGGTTTTTGAAGGAGTTACGATTTCTAGGAATAGTTCGCTCATACTATTTCATTAGTTTTTTAGCTTTATCATGGGCTTCATCTAAAGTACCGACATACATAAAAGCATTCTCCGGCCATTCGTCGCATTCACCTTCAATAATTGCTTTGAAGCCTTTTATTGTATCTTCCAGTTTGACATATTTACCTTTATACCCGGTAAACTGTTCAGCTACATGAAATGGCTGACTGAAGAAACGCTGAATTCTTCTTGCTCTTTTAACGGTTGTTTTATCTTCATCAGATAATTCATCCATACCAAGAATGCTTATAATATCCTGAAGATCTTTATAAGTCTGCAAGATTTCTTTAGTTTTCTTTGCAACCATGTAATGTTCTTCACCAATAATTCCGGGCTCAAGAATTCTTGAAGTTGAATCAAGAGGATCAACGGCGGGATAAATACCCAACTCGGAAATTTGTCGGCTTAATACAGTGGTTGCATCAAGATGTGAGAATGCAGTTGCCGGAGCGGGATCAGTAAGGTCATCCGCAGGTACATAAATTGCCTGAACAGATGTGATGGAACCTTTATCGGTTGAAGTAATTCTTTCCTGCAAAGCACCCATTTCGGTTGCCAGGGTTGGCTGATAACCTACTGCAGACGGCATACGGCCAAGCAAAGCGCTTACTTCAGATCCTGCCTGCGTGAATCGGAATATATTATCAATAAAAAGCAGAACATCCTTACCTTCTTCATCACGGAAATATTCCGCAATTGTTAAACCTGTAAGACCAACGCGAAGACGGGCACCAGGGGGCTCATTCATCTGCCCAAAAACCCGAGCTGTTTTAGAAATTACACCTGATTCTTTCATTTCGAGCCAAAGGTCATTTCCTTCTCTTGTTCTTTCACCGACACCTGCAAATACAGAATACCCTCCGTGGTGTTGAGCGATGTTATTAATTAACTCCATAATAACTACTGTTTTACCGACACCAGCACCACCAAAAAGTCCCGTTTTTCCTCCCTTTGAGTAAGGTTCAAGGAGGTCAATTACTTTAATACCCGTTTCAAACATTTCTGTTTTTGTTGAAAGATTTTTAAAGTCGGGAGCAGGACGATGAATAGGATAGCGTTTTGTTGTTTGCAAAGGCTCCAGTCCATCAATTGTATTACCGATAACATTGATAAGACGACCAAGCGTTTGTGGTCCGACAGGAACCGATATTGGTTCACCTGTATCAAAAGCATCAATGCCTCTGACTAATCCGTCTGTGGAATCCATTGCCACAGTACGAACTCTGTCTTCACCTAAATGTTGCTGAACTTCAACAATCAGATCTTCTTGCTGACCTTCAGTATTAATTCGTGGTATTTTTATTGCATTATATATCTTTGGTAGATAATTATTTTCGAACTGAATATCTACAACAGGCCCGATTACCTGAATAATTTTGCCTTTTTGCAAATTCGTTTTCTCCTTAAAATAAAATCAATTTGTAAAATTAACGATATTCGGCTTTTTTAACAAGAGTTGTTTTAGGTTTATTTTACTCCAGAATCATCATTTTTCTGGTTTCGTTAATACCATTTCCCAAAAGCCGGTAAAAATATACACCGCTTACACCGCCGTTATTAAATTGTCTTGAATTCACATCAACCGCAATAATTCCGGGCTCAGCAACAGCATCAAATAGTGTTGCAACTTTCTTGCCGAGAATGTCGAATACTTCAAGTTGTAAGTGCCCAACAGACTTTACCTGAATTCGAATTGTCGTTGTTGGATTAAATGGGTTAGGGTAATTCTGAAATAAGTGATGTGAGGTGAATAGTGATTTCTCTTCTTCCAACCCAACGACAGGTATTACAAAGGTACCTGTACCTCCAACTTCATTATATCTTTTTTTAAATTCCTGCATAAACTGATTTGCGATATATAGATCCTTGATGATAACTGTATTCTCATCGTTATCATTTTCCGCTGAAGATGACCAATTATGCGAGCCCGTTATAATGACCGGTTCACTACCCGGATAAGATGCATCCACAACTGCATATTTATGATGCAATACTACACCGGTGGGATTAGACCAGATATCTGCAAAAGTCCGAAGAAAATTATACTCACTTCCATTTGCATTTGCCTGATCGATAACTCCTTTGATGTCAGTCACCCCGGAAATATTTCTGTTCTTTATCGCCGTTCCTAAATCATCATAAGTAAATGCATAGAGGGCAAAATAGATTGAGTGATGCGCAGAACTTATTGTGCTAATAATCCGAGAGGAAGTCAGGTCGGAAGGACTGAAATAAAGAAAAACCGGTCTCCCCCCGATTGAAAAACTATGCGGTGTGTTATCGAGTTTTTGTGATCCAAACCTTGCGTTTGCAGGATTTGGAATGTCGTTATTACTTCCCCACATTTCCTCAAACTCGGCTGTGTATGCTGCGGCTAAAGAAGGATCATTTACAACTATAACATTATTCTTCCATGTCAATTCAGTAGAAGTGAAATTCCAACTTCCAGTCCAGACCCAGTCATTTGTAGGATCACTGTCCCTTCCATCGAAAACGATAAATTTATTATGCATTATACCGCTTAGGGATGAGGGTCTCTGACTCATTTTAATCCCGGCGTTGAGAAGCGTTTGAACATTACCCTGAATTGTTCTGTTTTCGTAAACGAGTCTTACCTTCACTCCCCTGTTTTTCGCATTAACAAGGGCTAGTGCCATATCATTCAAACCATTGAAACTATAAGCGGCAATATCAATTGAATAAGTCGCACTGTTAATTTTTTCGATTACTTTTTCGAGGAAATTTACATTACCGAATGCTTTATTACCGGGAATAGCCACTGAACTATCGATTGAGTTGTTGAAGTAAACAAATATATTACCTAAAGAAGGATTACTTGAGGCAGTTCTTAATGAATAAATATTACTTGAACTCTCACCTGCCTGATTTCTCGAATATGCTCTATAATAATAAACCGTATTCTCCATCAGACCGGTAACGGGTACAACATGATGTGTTGTATCCTCATCAATAACGACTGAGTCAAGTTCAAGTGAAGTGGTTAATCCATATTTCACCTGTGAATTACCTCTCCGTGCAGTCTCAAAATAAACTTTGAAAGAATTCGTATCTATATTGGAAGCATATACCGAATTATAAATAAGCGGTCGCCCGTCAACAACAATATCAGCAATATTCCGGGGTAATAACTGATAACCTGAATTATATGGAGCAGAATTTTTATATTGTCCCAGAATTCCAACTAAATCAATTTGCCCTTGTGGAATTGGTGTGCCGATTATGGAGCTTACATTATCATCAATGCGCAATTGCATTGTTCCCGAGGTATCGCTGATGGTATAATTCGTCGAAGCTGCAAAATTTCCACTCCCGGAAATCGTAACATTATTAATCCTGATCAATTTACTTTCGTGTGCCTCATATCCGTTCCAGGTCTGAGTAATAATTTCTCTGATTGTTAATACTTCAGGTTCAGGATTAGACCCATGACCCAATTTTATAAATGAAGATCCTGAGACCCTTAAATCAAATTGAGTTAAACCATTGAAATGAGTAAGTTTTGAAGTAACCTGAACAGTATCGCCAATTGTTACTATTGACGCAAACGATGTTCCATAAACTGATATTGCTGCAGTCCCATCCTGAATAGAACCGGGACCGGCGGTGCCAAAGTGATTGGAGGAAGTAACCACACCTTTAACTGTAAAAATCTGACCAGTGTCTATTGGAACGCCATTAGCATTATTATTCCGGAGATCAGATATCGGTACTATATTCTGAGCATGTACCGGAACAAGTAATAAAAACCATACGAAATATTGAAGTATTTTAAAATTCATCGTATATCCGTAGAAAGTACAAAGCGAATAATTCGGTTGTTATCTGTATCAGCTACATAAAGAGTTCTGTCAAAATGCGCAATTCCTTTGGGATTATTAAATACAGTCGGTCCACCAAATGATTGTAACTGATCACCAAAAGAATTGTACTTAAAAACGCTATCGGAAGCCGCATCAACAACATAAATATTACCGGCAGCATCAATTGTTATATCCTCTGGTTGTAAGAATTTACCGACTGTCATTAAATCCGTTTCTGAAGGCGATAATTTATTCATATAACCCGCAAATTCCGAAGTAACAACAAAAGTTAACCACTGTACCTTAAAAAATGTATTACCCGTTAATGTCATTAAAAAATCCATATTCCGCTTATTTGTCGGAGTTAAAGCGGAAATATCATAAGCTGACATTATACCTGAACCGACTGGGTTAATTAACGGTAATCTGCCAATTAATGAGTCAACCTTACTTCCATCATATTTAATGGTTTTTTGAAAAATCAGGATAGAGTTGTCAGGGTTGACGATATCTGTATTATTAGGACCTTTACGACTGACATAAAATGAGTTATCAAAAAATACCGAGATTCCTGTATATTCATACCTTGTCACCAGATCTGATGAAATTCCCGGTCGTGGTAAAAGTCTTGTTATTTGGGCATTAGAGAGATTATGATTACTACCATATAAATCTATTTTATAAACCGCACTGTATCGTTGCGTTCCTATACCTGAAATAGTAGTATCAAAACTGGCACACACAATAAGATTCAGTTGGTGGTCTTGTGCTATTGTAGTGGGATTTTCAATTGTTCTTGTTTGTAATATGTCGCCGTTAAGGTTCATCATTACAATACGATCGTTTTCTGTATCAGCAACATAAAGAAACGGTTCATTTCCCACACAAATATCAGCCGGCTTATTAAACCCCTTCCACTCAGGAGAAATCTGAATGTAAACCGTATCCCCGGTTATATTCAATGAGCCTTTTGTTGCTGTGAATTCAGTTAAATCAAGTTTATCCGAGCAGGAAACAAAAATCAGGGAAAAAAGAATGAACGGAAGTAATTTATTATTCATTATAAAATTCCCAATATAAGAGTAATTCTGTGAGCGGCTCCAAGTCGGTTATAATTCGAATAACTGTAGTCAAAACTCACCCGGGCAATCTCTATTGGTACTGCAACTCCGGCTCCAAAGGTAAAATTCTGTTCTTCAACATTTAGTTTATAACCGCCCCTGAGATAGAAACTTGCAGAGAGCGGTAGATAATTATATGAGTATTCGGCGCCGAGACTAACATTTTCGCTGTTATCGTTCGGATGGTTTAATTGCATTGAAGTAGTGAGCTTTTGCTCTTCGCTGACCAGAGGATCAAAAGCAAAACCCAATCTGAACATTGTTGGTGGAGAGAATGACTGCCATTCTGACTTTTTTCTCTTACCTACAAGAGTTATTTCTCCGTCGGGAGCCAATTGATTTCCAAAATTGGTCATTGAGACAGCAAAGCGTGAAGTGCCTAAACCGGTCCAATAAAAAGTACCAAGATCAACCAAAATTCCACGCATTTTTAACTTATCAAGAGTTTCTTCAACATATTTTATTGTTGCACCAAAACTGAATTTATCTGTCATTTTTCTGCCATACGAAGCACCGATTGCCAGATCACTATAACTAAAGTAGGAACCCGTTCCAAACGGCGCAAATTCAGTGGTCACCTTCATTTTTGGCATAGTAAGCGCTGTAATAGAAACTCCAAAAGCATCTACATCGGTGATATGATAAATCGCTCCGAAAAAATCGTGATTAATATCTACGAACCACTTATTATGACTGAATATTAACTGATGTGTTTCCGATTGTACAATACCTGCAGGGTTCCAATACATGGCAGATGCGTCATCGGAAATTGCAACAAATGCATCCGCCATTGCGCTGGCTCGACCGCCTACACCTATTTTCAAAAAATTTAACCCTGAGATACCAGCTCTTTGTCCACCCAAAGTCGGAAATAACTGAGCAGAATTTTCTATTGAAAAAACAACGATTATAAATAAAATAATTTTTTTCATTTCAGAACTTTACGCTAAATCCTATTTTGACATTCCTTTTGGTGAGATACCGTGCAGGGTTATACGGATACGGTGATAATGGCGCTTGCAAATCAGGATACTTAGGGTCATTCCACGAACTCGGTGTGGGATCTCCGTATTCGTAGGCTCTTCCTGTTGCTGGATTAATAATTGCAGAGTTCTGGAAATCGAATAGGTTATTTACTTCTACAAATACTGTCAGAGAAAGACCAGAAAACTTAATATATTTCTCAAAATTCATATCTATCCAGAACCAATCTTCACCTGTTTTATTATATCGTACTCCCCTGCGAAACTCATATTCTGGTCTTCCATCAACATCATAATTACCGGTAAAGAAAGCTTCTGTATATCTTTTACCCGATTGATAAAAAAATCTTACATAAAAATTATAGTCATCAAGGATACCGTTTCCAAAATCGAATAGAGCCTCGTCTCTCGGCACAAAAAAATTCAGATTTATGCTACCGGTAAATGGTCTGTCCCATGGTACATATTCTTCTTTTATTGCTTCATCCACCTGACCACTGAGTACAAGAATACCCTCATCAGCGGATGAACTTTTACCCGTAACTATTGAATAGGTAAACGAAGCAGAACCATTAAACCATTTACCCATCCTCTTTTTATATTCGAATTCCAATCCCCTGCTTCTTGCATAATCCTGATTCACATAGGTTATGAAGCGCTGAGTGGCAAAACGGGCGCTTGAAATACTGGCGGTTCTTGTATTTACATAGTCAAAAATATCTTTATAATATGCCGTAATAGTAAGTACATCATCGTCAGTAAATTGAGTTTTTAAACCAAGCTCATAAGCAACTGTAGTCTCAGGTTTTAAGTTAGGATTACCAAATTTTTGGAATGAAGATTGAGCGCTGACAGGATTCAATTTTGCATAAACGAACTGAGGTTTTGGCCATTTACTGAAGTGACCATAAGAAAAGAAAAGAGTTTGGTTTTCAGACACCGGATGCGAAATACCAAGTCTTGGACTAAGGCGTCCCTTCCAATAACGGTTCCCAAACCATCCGATACTCTCGTTCTTATATTTTGCTCTAATTTCATCAGGAATCGTAACTACTGCCGGATTATCAATGGCATCATCAACAAATTTACCTGGGAACCAGTAATCAAGGCGTAAGCCAAAATTCAGAATCATACCGCCAAAATTGATATTATCCTGGGCATAAAACGAACCCAACGCAGGATAAACTCTGTAAATATCATTATTTAAACCTAATTCCCCTATCCATGGTTTATAAATATCAACTACCTGCATCTCCTGAAACTGGAGGTTAAAACCTGCTTTGAATTTATTTTTTTCATCAAAGAAACTTGTAATATCCCCTCTGAAGGAATACTCTTCGAGGAAGTGATCGTGCCAGGTAAAAGGATTACCAACATCCCAAAATCCATCACCGGGAATCACTCCAATGGTATCGCGCGTTACATTGTAGTACTCAATCGGGAAATTTGTAATATCTCTAGGCTCCGTGTAATCTCTCCAGTTTCTGCCATTAGCATCTGCACGCAATTGTGTATAATATTTCCCGAATTTTAACTCATAAAAAGTTTTTGAGTTTAGCGTATGCGTGAATGTCAGCGTATGATATTGATTTAGATGCGTGAATACATTTCCCTGATCCAATATATTCTGAAACTCATACTGATATCCCGGACTTGGTTCAACATATTCGAGATTTGATTGTAAGGATTGAGAATTCTGATTTATATTAACCGACTGATTATAGGAGTAACTAAACTTCATTGTCGGGGAATATTTATATGTTAATTTACCCAGCCAGAACCAACTGTTTTCATTTTTGTAGGTGTACTTATCGCCGTGAAAGATTGAGGAATAAATTTTCCTCGGTTTCGTCTTAAAATACCCCTGAGTGATTCCGTTACTTAAGCCTGTATAAAAATTACCGAAAAAACTCATTTCACCGGGTAGAGAAACACCCAACAAAGGTAAAATTTTCTGCGTAATAGGCTCAGGTCCACTGAGGTTTAATTCTATTATATCAATATCAAATACATGCGGCGAACTCGTTCCTGCAATCTTATCGGTTTTATAAGAAAGGAAACCACTATATTTAGATACACTACCTTCACGGGTTTTAACATTCACTATACCCGATGTAGCCTGTCCAAATTCAGCATTAAATCCTCCCGTTATAATTTCAACCTCTTCGATAGAAGTTGCACTAAGTTGAAGTCCAAATCCGGTTCCGGCAAGCGGATCCTGAACAGAAACACCATCAAGTAAAAAAGCGTTTTCATAAGCCCTACCCCCTCTTATGTGAATAGAATTGTCAGATTGTACTACACCTGCCTGCTGAACAACAATATCATTTACATTTTCTACTATTGAGAGCTCAATATCTTCGCGTGAGACTGTTTTACGACTTTGCGTTTCTTCAACATTAACCAGAGGCTTATCACCAACAATTACAATATCCTGATCGAGCGTAAGAACAGTTTCCTCAAGTTTCACATTGAGTGTGGTTACTTTTCCTGCTGAAATTTTAAATCCGGTGTATTGAACAGTTTTATAACCAATTAGCGATACTTCAATAGTGTAAGAACCTTCGGTAATATTATTTATAGTGAATTTTCCGTTAAAATCGGTTGAGGCTCCATAATATGTGCCTTTGATAATGATATTCACACCCGGTAATGCATCATTTGTTTTTGCATCGGTTATTGTTCCGCTTAAACTGCCTTTATTCTGCGGAAAAACTGTAATACTTAATGCTATGAGAAATATATATATGTTCTTCATTATGGCACCAATCCAAAATCTTCAAAGAGTACCCTGTCAAGAAGATTATTTACATTTGACGAACCACCATTGCAACGGTGTAAAGGCAACCCTAACAAAAATAGTGATTTTTCAGGGTTTGAGAATCCTATAGCACCTGCAGGATTACCAGATTGTAAATAATATCGTTGTATAGCACCGGCAGAATTGAGATAAAAACCTCTTACTCTTGCTATGCTTGCATTATTAGTTAAAACCGGATATGCACCCATTGAACTGTCAGAGATAATTATTGAATTAGGGAAAAGAAAATTTACCGGTGCAGTAGTAGAATCTACGGGGAGGAATCCCTGAAGTAATGTCTGGTCTAGAGACTGAGGTAACAAAATTGAGAAAAATACTTTTCCACCGCCAAGAAGAAACTTTGGTATTGAAGCATTTGCGAGCTCCAAAGATGGATTGTTATCTGAGTACCAAAACACATATTTAAAGAGTCTCAGTGCAAGTGGAAAAGTGGTTGAGGAGAATGGAAGTGGATTCTTGTTGAGATCCCAAACATCATATTTATCGGATAACACGCCGGAATGTACGGTATTAAACGCATTGTAATAAAATGAAGAAGCATCGTCTGCAGTGACATAATCGTCCAAAATAAGTGTTTGTCCTTTCAGTGATTTCACATACCAGTAATCACCTTCTGGCGGTAAAGAGATAAATGCACTCTTAGCCCCGGAAATATCAACTGCCTGTAAGTATAATTTATTATTTGCATTGTATTGAATACCGGACAATTTGGTGCTTAGAACATCTGACTCAAGACCATCAATGAGAATATCCATAAGTAACGGATTATTTGCTGATGCCCGAATTGCAATAAAACGCGTAGTGCCGGGTATCGTAACAACTGAATTAGTAGTGTCGTTCAAACCTAATCGGAATGAGGATATCGATTCATCCCCATCAACATCTTCAGCACTCCACGCGAGAGCCATTACAGCAAATGAAGTATCAGGAAGCACCGTAAGTACATTCCACTCTACAGCTGGCGCAGAGTTTTTAATAGGGAATAATAACTCTGCCGGAGTAGGATCAATTAATCCGATATCCGTAAATGGTTCGCCGGCATCGAAAACATTATTGCCATTTTTATCAATAAAAGGCTCGGGTCCATAATTGATTGAATTCTGAATTATAGAGGCATCAAACACTCCGTTTCCAGAGTTATCAACAGAGGAAACCCGAAAAACATAAGATGTATCACTCACACCAATTTGTAAAGCAAAGGTGCTATCGTTACCGGAAGTGAATGCCCAATTTATTCCATCCCAGCTAAAATAGTAACCAACAATCAAACCATCTGCATCATCACCCCACCAGCCAACAGTAACCTGAGAGGGCTGTTTAGAAATGGTGGAATCAGGGAATAACGAAATATGAGTATCCGGCGGTTTGTTCGTGTTTACAGCATCTTCAGGATTATCATAACAACTACTCATTAATAGTAAAGATAAAAAGATAGTGACCCGGTACAGTAAATGTCGGGAATGTTTAAATTTATTCATTTATACTTTATTGCAATTTAATTCGGGAGAGCACTTGAATGCTCTCCCTGAATGCTTTTATTTAATTAACATCATCTTTTTTGAGGAAGTAAATTCACCGGCCCTCAACTGGTAAATATATATGCCGCTGGTAAGCGTTGAGGCATCGAAAAGCAACTTATAACTGCCGGGTGTCTGATAACCTTGTTCGAATAGTTTTACAAGCTGACCAAGAGCATTATAGATACTAATTGTTACATTTGTTGCTTTTGGTAAAGTATAACTGATTGATGTTACAGGATTAAAAGGATTGGGATAATTCTGGTTTAATTCAAATTTATCAGGAACATCCGAACCTGCTTCAGAGTTATCACTGACAAATCCGGTAAAATCATCATTTTTTCTGGGAACAAGTTTATAATTACTGAACGAGAAGTACAATATTCCTTTAAGCGACTGGAAAGTATCTCCCTGTTTTACTTTTACCAGACTTGGATCATACATAACAGTAGCATCCCAACTGTTATGGTACATGTGATTGCCATCCTGTAACTCAACTCTTGTAGAAACATTACTGGTATCAGCAACAAGAATTTCACCAAAATTATTTGTTGTCCCGGAATTACCGTCAGCGTTATCATCGGTAACAGTTATATTTTTATATTCTACAATAACACTTTCATATTTTTCAGCGGCTATGCTGCCACTCGGGAGATTACTTATTGTCGAAGTAGAAATAACAATCGGTGCCGGTAATGGATTATTTGATGAACTAACAGTTACACTCTGTAGGCTATCTAACCAGGTGACGCTGAAATTCTCATTAACAACACCACTTAGCGACACCATGTCTCCTCTTTTTAATTGGAGAGTACTTATTCCATTTAATTGAATACCCGACCACGGAGTACTACCATCCTGCATATATACCCGGAGAGGTGTTGAGCCAAATCCGGGCAAATCTGAGGTATCAGCAGTTACGATTCCACTAAGACTCACCCTGTAACCATTATATCCACTAAATCCGCTTCCATAAGGGCTATACTGAACATCAGAAATTTTCAATGAACGATTAAGTACAAGGTAAAAATATCTGTTTCTGGTAGTGTCTGCCGGATTAGTAGAAACTTTACCGGAATCATCAACAGCCTGAATATAATAATCAACTATGCTTGAATCACCGGAGACACCAGGTATTGTGGCACTATATAGAGTTGAGTCTGAGGGAGATTTAACCATAACAACTTCGTTTGTAGCACCATTATTAAATCGATATTTAATTTTTGCCGATACGACTCTACCGTCAAGATCTATAATAGTAGAAGTAACTGTTACCTGTTGAGAGGGATTAACAACTGCGACATCACGCCTGATACTTGAAATACTCGGTGGGGTTGCGCCAACCTGGATATCACCGGGATAAAGTGGAGTAATATAATAACCATCTGTTCTGGTCTGTATAACACCTCTGATGTATGTAAGAGCTGAACCATCTAGTGGAGGCTGATAGGTAGTTAATCCAGTTAACCTATGACCACGCAATGTAAAATAGCCTGACTGGTCGTACATAAACATCGAATTCCCCTGACCATCATTGATTTTAAAGGTACCCGATGAGGTATTCCTGTCGCTGGTTATTACATTTCGAATAATCACATACATACCCTCATAACGCTCTGCACTTTTTTTCAAAATGCCACCTTCCATAAAATCGGTAATGTTCAACTCAATTGGTTCGGGGCGTTTTGGTAATACTCCAACAACATTTACCGGCACTGCGGGGTTAATCAATAAATCGAACTGCGTTGTTGTATTAAACTCATTCACTACACCGGTGAATTCAACAATTTGTGCAGTATCAACCAAATCGAAAAAAGTACCTTGATTAGCTCCTGTAGTGTCGTGTTGTAATGTGGCAATCCCACCCCACACTTGACCATTTTCATCCTGTATATATGTATGCCACCGTGCACCGGCAGCAACTATTCTTCTTCTGTCATTCACAGGATCTACCACAGGTCTGACAAGAACAACGCCTCTGACTCTCACGGTATCGCCCTGTAAAGGAGATGGAGGATCACCATTAACTAAGATTGAATCAGGAACAAATTGTATGTCCTGTATTGTAACCAATGGATACTGCTGTCCGTACAATGTTATTCCGAACAACAATAAGAAAAAGGATAATATTTTTCGCATTTAATGCCTCTATTTTATAATTAAAAATTTTCCGGTTTTTACTTCACCGGTATTTTTATTTTTTACCGAAAACAAATACATACCTGTAGCAATGGCCTGATCGTTATCCGTAATTAAGTCCCATGCATGTTCGCCCCCCGCAAATTTCTGATTTCCATCACCGGAATATGTACTAAACCATAATAAATCACTACCGTTACTTTCAGGAGTATGTTGCATTCTCTTAACCACATCGCCCGATAAAGTGTAGATTGTTATTTCACAATATTCAGGTAGATTATAGAAATAAATTTTCCTTAATCGTTCGGCAGTTCCATCCCACAGAGCATTTCCGTAGTAAGGATTGGGATAAACACCAATTTCTGATTCAGGAGAATTATTTGCCGGAGTGCCGGGAAGAATTCTACTGAGATTGGCTATCAGACTGGATTCAAGCGGATCAATTTTGTTTACTTTATCACCCTTATCAAATGCTGTTACCGTGAACAAATACTGCCAGCCGTTGAGAAGATTATCAACTTCAAACATATATTCATAAGTAGTAGTATCACCAGGAAATTGTACCGGTGCAGGAAGTTGAATTTTTTTAAAGCCTGTATTAAATCCAATTGAATTTCCTGAACTATCAAATTCTGCAATTTTTATGAGAGTACTTAGGTAATTTGTACCTTGTTCAAGATCTTTACCGGCATCAGAACGATAGATTCTATACCCCTCAAAATCAATCTCTCCTGAAATCGGATCAACAGAAACTTCCGATGAATTATCCCAATACAATAAAGCCCTGTTCGATTGAGGAACAACTTTGACTTTTGGGACATTTGGAGGAGTGGGAAGGATATACCTTGTAATTTTCTGATCGCCATCGATATCTTCCCCGGCATCAAGAATATCATTACGGTTCTTATCTTCACCATAGTAGGCTCTCAATGCCCAATCGGCGCTTGAGTAAAGATTTTTCTTTTGCTCCTCAGTATCGAGAGATGCCGGATCGGAACCAAATTTTTTTGCACAGAGGATAGCAAAAATAATATTAACTGAGTCACCCGGTGCAAGGTATTTTATTGGTCCGGCAGATATCATTATAGAGCGGTTTGAAGGAGACTTTAGAGAAGAAGGATTGATACCGGAATTATATCTGTTAACGCCACCCTGACCGAAATAACCAAGTAATTTATTATACCGGTCATAATCATTTTGTGGAGCAAAAAAATTCGGATCGGAAGTATTACGGAATTGCCAACTGACAAAATTTACACTATCGTATTTTTTATCCGCACCTAAAAATTGCACACCAAGATAACTGTCTGTCTGGCCTATATCTCCATTCGAATCAAATTCATAAGCAATACGCAGAGAATCTTTATATCCATTACCTCCTTTATTGTAAAAGGATGAGCCTGAAGGAGTTGTAACTTTTGTATTACGAACAACCGCATCGGTCCATAAGCCAATACATACCTCAGTTAGATATTTTCCTGAAGTGTTTTTTATCCAATAATTCATTATTACAAAATCATCTGCAAATGGAAAATTCCAAGCATAGGACTCCTGTCGTACAACAAGTCCAAGAGGAGAGTG
>CAYTLQ010000124.1:0-14828 GCA_964438715.1 uncultured Ignavibacteriaceae bacterium | reverse complement strand
GTCTTCTAATGTACCGGGGGGTAAGAACTTTCCAATGAATTGTTCCGCTTTCATATTTTGCTCTCCTTGTTTGCACTAAAATCTATTCTTTTGCCACCTTTTTTTCAAGTGAACCATTGAAAATTAATGTTTCCGAATTATGAGATTTGAAGAATACAAAATTATTGTTTTTTGGAATTAATATTTATATGTTTCTTGTTTATTCACCAATAATTAAATTACCACAGGAGCATAATTGTCAAGAATTCTTTTCTTTGTTCTGATTCTTACATCTTTTGCGTTTTCGCAGGTGGAAGTAAGTACACGATTATTACGGGCTTTGCAAAACAGCAACCCTACAGACTATATTAAAGGATTTATTTACCTCAGAGATCAGGTTGATATTGTTGGCCTCGATGAGCAAATGTATGCTGAAAAAGTATCGCTCGAGGAAAGAGCTTACACTGTAATAACTAAGCTTCAACAGAAAGCTGAAGCCACTCAAGGTAATTTGCTTCGATATCTTGAAGCCAAAATGGCAGAAAGAAAAGTTTTTTCTTTTCAGTCATTTTGGATTGCAAATATGATACAGATAGAAGCCCGTGCTGAGGTTTTTCAGGAACTGATGAACAGTGTTGAACTTTCACAGATGGATCTTGATGCTGAGTTACAATTAGATCGTCCAAAGATTGAACAGCTCAATGTTGAAAGTACTGAATCAGTTGAACCAGGTTTAAAGATTATTAATGCTGATAAACTCTGGAAAATTGGCATAACCGGACAGGGCAGGCTGATAATGGGCATAGATACAGGAGTGGATGTTACACATCCTTCTCTCAGTTATAAATGGAGAGGCAACACTGTCCCGGCAAATCAGGCGTGGTTTGATCCTGCTGGTACAACAACACCCACTGATTGTGACGGACACGGAACACACACCATGGGTACTATGGCAGGAAGATCTCCGGCTACAGGTGATACAGTAGGTGTAGCAATTGATGCTCAATGGATAGCTGCCAAAACAATATGTTCCAGCCCACACACATCGAATTCGATTGCGGCATTTCAATGGGCGATGAATCCGGATGGAAATCCTTCGACAATAAATGATATGCCTGACGCTATAAGTAACAGTTGGTACGATCCTGATGTCTCCAACGAATGTTCAGGAATATACAAAACTACATTAGATGCTTTGGAAGCCGCTGGAATAGCAGTGGTTTTTTCTGCGGGAAATGCCGGCCCCGGTACCTCAACCATCACAAAGCCAAAAAATATTAATACAGATGAAGTAAATGTATTTTGTGTTGCTAATATTGTAGGTTCATCCTACTTAGGAGGTAGTAATGATCCAATTAATTCCGGTTCAAGTCGTGGGCCATCAGTATGTGGAGGAACGGGTTCTCTCTTAATTAAACCTGAAGTTTCTGCACCGGGTACAAGTGTTCGTTCATCTTATCCCGGTGGTGGTTATGCCAATCTGACAGGTACTTCTATGGCCTCTCCTCATGTCGCCGGAGCGATTGCACTGTTAAAGTCTTTTGCCCCTACTCTCACAGGCAGACAAATTAAACTAGCGCTTTATAATACCGCCAAAGATTTGGGGGCGGTTGGTGAAGATAATACCTATGGCAAAGGGCTTATTGATGTATATGCTGCATTTTTATCTCTCGGATCTCCGGACACCCTTCCCCCGACCACAATAACCGATCTGGCTGTAGTTGAACCGACATCTAATTCACTTAAGTTAACCTGGGCAGCACCCGCAGACAGTTCACCAAGCGGCGTTACAGCTTATGATATTCGTTACGCAAGTGCACCAATTACCGATACTGTATTATTTAATGCAGCTACACCGGTGATATATCCTACGATGCCTGATTCAGCCGGGACTCCTCAATCGCTTGTTGTTAAATCTTTACAATTTTCTACGACATATTACTTTGCAATCAGATCGAGAGATGTTTGGGGTAATTGGTCTCAAATTTCAAATACTGTTTCAGGGACAACACTGGGCGCCCCGGTGATAGCTTTATCAGAAGATAGTCTCTCACACACATTACAAACCGGCCAAACTTTAGTTGATACAATTTTCGTTTTGAATCAGTCAACACAACCATCAACACTGAATTATAATGTTGAATTGTTGAATAATACATTCCCAAGTGGGCTGAAGATGAGCGTAATGCCGGTAATACTTCCTCAACCTACCGAGAAAATTACAGACAAAGCGCGTGCCTCCACAGAGGAGAAAGGTGGGCAGTCCATAGAAGGTCAAGGAGGGCCGGATGCATACGGTTATAAATGGATTGATAGTGATGCACCGGGTGGTCCGGCTTTTGTTTGGAATGATATAAGCACTACTGGTACAGTAATAACTAACTGGGTAGCAAGTGGTACGGGAAATGCACTCGATGATGGATATGCTGGTCCATTTCCGATTGGATTCAATTTCAAATATTATGGTCAGGTGAAGAATCAGGTTTGGGTATCAACTAATGGCGCTATCTTGTTATCATCATATACCTCAAATTTTTATTCTAATAGCCAAATACCAAATGCAGCTCAGCCTAATGATTTAATTGCGCCATTTTGGGATGACCTTGATGGCAGAACACAGGGGACAGTTCATTATAAACAAGATGGAAATAAATTTATTATTCAGTTCACAAATTGGCAAAAATATAGCGCTTCAGGATCTTTTACTTTTCAGGTTGTTCTTTCCGGTGGCAAAATTTTCTTCTACTATAAAACTATGACAGGTACAGTTACCAACGCTACAGTTGGTATCGAAAATGCGGCTGGTAATATTGGCTTACAGGTAGCTTACAACGCAAGTTACATTCATAATAATCTTGCTGTAATGTTTGCTGCCGAACCAGACTGGTTAAATGCTTCAAATATCAGCGGAACAATTTTTAATGGGAATTCAGCCGCAGTAATTCTTACATATCACTCAGAGGACTATCTCCCCGGATTGTACTCAATGGATATGAAAGTAACTAGTAATGATCCGCTTCGACCGTCGGTTATTATTCCGATTAAAATGCAGATTTCCGGTGTAATTCCAGTTGAACTTACTTCGTTTACTGCAGAACAAATTTCCGGAAGTGTTAATCTTACATGGAGTACTGCTACAGAAACTAACAACTCCGGATTCTCAGTTGAAAGGAAAGATGAATTTTCCGGAGAATGGAAACAGTTAGCCTTTATTGAAGGCAAAGGGAATTCCGTAAATAAAGAGACATATAGTTTTATTGATCGCATTATTCCTGCAGGTAAATTATATTATCGATTGAAGCAGGTTGACTATGATGGGTCATTTAATTTCAGCGATGAGATTCTTGTTGAAGTTCAGAAACCGAAGGGATTTGCACTCGAACAAAACTATCCCAATCCTTTTAACCCTTCAACCTTGATAAGTTTTTCTATCCCGACAAATGGAAAAGCAAGATTGGCTGTTTATAACTCTTTGGGAGAGATGGTAAGTACTTTATTTGACGGGCAAGTGGAAGCAGGTTATTACTCTGTCCCGTTTAATGCCTCTCAATTGGTGTCAGGAACATATTTTTATAAACTTTCTTTAACAACCCCGGATAAAAATTTCGAGGCGATAAAAAAAATGTTATTAGTCAGATAAAGAATAAGTAATTTCGCCCTCTTTTTGTAAGAACATCATTTCAGGTAATACAGAAGTTGTCTTACATTAAGGGGGCGAAATGTTTTAACAATTTAGTAATGATTCATAAAAAAATCGGATGAATGAAAATTCAGTAAAATCAAATTTTACCTGGATACGACCGTTACTCCTGTTACTTAGCATCAGCGTAAGTATTTTCTTATTTAATCGACTCGTTGATAGCATATTGCTTTACTTCGATATAAAGTTTCTGGCGTTTTTATATGATGCGGATGTTGCTAACCTTACCAATACAATGGGTGGTTTGAGCGATGTAGTCATCTCGATCTTGGGTATTGAAATCACGGTAATTGCAATCATTGTGCAATTAGCTGCGAACAAGTATTCTGAACGAATTATGGAAATGGTGCTGGAAAATAAAGTTAATGCTCTTGTTATTTCCATGTATGTAGTAGCCGCAGTAAATACCTTATTGGTAACGAATACTATCACAGGCAACTTTATTCCGTATTTCAGTATCAGCGTAACAATGCTGTTTATTATCGTCAGTATTATTATCGTAATACCACATTTCAGTTATGTATTTAATTTTCTTAGGCCGGAAGTATTTCTTGACTATGTAAAAAGGAGGATTCTAAAACGGCTCGAAAAAATAAATGATAATCCTGAAAAGTATGTTGTAGAGGATAAAGATAGTATTGTAGAAGATATTAATTTTCTCGGCGATATTGCTTTAAACTCAATTGCACAAAGTGATAGAGCGGTGGCATTGCAGGTATTGTCGTTACTGAGAGATGTTACTATTCGCTACCTTGAATTAAAACCAACACTGCCTGAAAAATGGTATGCCATGACTGGTAAAGAGTATCTTGATCCCGACTTTTCAAGTTACTCCCGGTTTGTTATGAATCTTATTGAGCACAGAAAAATATTTCTTGAAAGGAAAATATTCCGGTTATTTGAAATGCTTTTTGATAACTCCCGTATGACATTACGGGATGTTGCTTCCGGAGTCTTGCTCAATTCCGAACTTATTGCCTCAGGAGCAATTGTTTACAACGATAAAGAGGTTTTGCGACTTGTTTATCAATATTTTAATTCATATTTGCGTATAGCAATTCGGGGCCGTGATCCACGCAGTGCATTTAACTGTTTGGAACATTATAGAATGGTAGCCGAAATGCTTTTGGACTCGGATCCGGAAGAAGTTGAAAAAATATCGTTTTACTTTAAATATTACGGACAGGAAGCAAACAAATATCAGGTCTTATTTATTCTTGAAACAGCCGCACATGATCTTTGCGTAATTAATGAGTTGGCGTATGATAAAAAAGTGAAGAACAGAGATGTTTTGCTTAAATTATTTCTTACGCTTGATGAACCACTCGAAGAGTCCTCTGATAACACAACTTCTACGAAAGAACTTTCGCTTATCGGCGTTCGTGTTGCTCAGGCGAAACTCGCAGGATACTATCTCTTACGGGGGGACAGAGCACAGGCTGAAATAATATTTCAGGATATGAAGATTGAGCCTCTGAACCGTATTAGGAAGATAAAGGATATAATATTTACAACAACAGAAGAAGAATTTTGGGAAATAACGCCGCGTGGAGTAAATTTCAATTATGTTTCGCTTGAGAGAAGAGACACGCTCAATGAATTTTTTAGCTGGTTCGAAAAAGAGCCTCAAGAGAACTTAAGTAAAAAAAATTAAAATTAACAATTGCTTGATTTTGATCAAGTTTTTAAATTAAATTTTAAATAATTTATTAAATTTTGAAAAGGTTATCATATTATTTGAAATTTTTCAGTATTTTGGTAAAAACTTTTTAAGAAATTGTGTTACTACAAATTTAGACTAGAAAAGATTTACAGATTATAAATTCATTGCTTTTCTTAATTATTCCAATAATTATCATTCAATAAGGAGAAATATCGTGGCAGCTCAAAATCAGAACCAGGGTGGTCCAAAGACGGCATTTGGTCGTTACATGGTTTACACATTTATTCCTCAATATGCAAACAATGTACAGGGTCTTGTATATATGGGTGCAGCACTACTCATTATTATCGTAGGCTTACGCGGATTGGGTACCGTTGCCTATGATATTCCTGTAGTCCCCCGGTTTTTATTCGATCACGAAACACACAAAGTAGCTCCAATGTGGGTTATGACTTCATTGTTCCTTGAATTTGCGCTTCTCATGGTACTCGCGATAGTTACATTTTTCACTCCTGAAGAAGGTGGCCATGCTGAAGCTTCTACCTCAGGCTCATCAACATCTGAAGAACTTGCCAAAATTAAACAAACAATGAACGAACTAAAGGGATTGGCAGAAGAAGATCTTAAAGTTATCAATGGTTACATACAGTCGGTAGAGAATGTTAACAAAAAACTTGTTGCAGTTAAGGCAGATCTCTTTAAATCACTCTCCGAATTAAAACAGGTATTCAAGAGTTAAATAACGATTAATCAAAGGAGAGTAATACAATGGCAAAAGGATCCGGCTCGAAAATGCTCTATTTCGTGCTCTATGTAGTACTCATCACAGAGTTGATGATCGTTATTACTGAAAGAGACGAATTAGAAGAAGAAGAAGCCAAAATTCGGGATAAGATGCTTTCGAGCATTGCCCAATCTTACAAAGCACCAATTACTTTGTCACCAACACCAAAGTTTCTGGATTTTAATGTTGGATCGAAAGACAATCCGGAAGCTACAGTAGTGCTTTCAGTTTTCGGATTGGTTTCTGATGAAGAAAAAGCAAATGTTGAATTTTATGTCTCCGTTGCTCCGGGTTCCCGTGCGCCTGATGGTTGGCCGGGAGGGGTAATTACGACAAAGAGTAATAATTCTAAGTATAAAGTAGTAAACGATAATGGCAACGCACGATTTTTGGCTCAGATTTCCTCAGAAGGAGATTATAAGTTTAATGTTTATTGCCAGGTTAATCGGACATTCCCGACATATCTGACCCCCAGATTATTGGAGGAGCTAAAGCACCTTGTTGGAGATCTTTCGGTTGGAAAGAGTGCACCAGAATCATTTTCAATATCTGCAAAGCGTCAGGGTGGCGTAGTTAAAAAAGGCGCCGAAATCGTATTCTGATTTTTTTCAAAAAAAAATAAAGCAGGTCACACAAAACCTGCTTTATTTTACTTAAATTCAAAAATCAATTTTTCAGAGGATTAGTGTGCTATGCGCAAATATTTGTTAATTATAATATTCGTTGGTATATCGGCAGTATCATTTGGTCAAAAAGTTGAAGTCTTTGATACGATTAATGTAGCAACACTTCAGAATTTTAATGCTCCATCAGTCGGAGCATTAGTCTTATCAAATATCCTCAAATTTGATTTCAGCGCTGAGCTCCTAAATGAAAACCTCTCAAAAATAAGGGATATTCGCAAGCATACACAAAAACCACGCAAGGAGGATTTCGCAAAATACACCACTGGTGGGCGAGGTACGACAGTATGGCTAGTATTGCATGATATGATTGAAAATCCCGGGAAATATTATATTAAAGTATCAATCCGGGCATCGGGAGAGCTTGGAGCATTGAATAAAGATGTTTATTATTTAGTTAATTGTTATATCCCAAGGATGGCCGCACCCATTAATTTACGAAAAACATATTTTTTCTCTGAATCTGAGACATTCAGTTTTGCAACAGTTGATTATACTGACCCAAATTCTTATTCATACGAAGTATTAGATGGAAGTACAGCTGTTTTACGAGGTGTGGGTCCCGTAGTTAAACTTGATACGATCTTAAATGACATTAACAATTTTGGAAAGCAATTAACCATTAAAGGATTGTATCAGGGCAAGGAATTTTCTTATAAAAATCCGCAATCAGGTGAAGTTGAAAAATCTACCTGGCAATTTGCTATTGAAAAACCATCTCTTGATGAGTTTAACGGATGGAGTTCTAAGGAAAATGATGATTGGCTTATAAGCGTTTATAATAGTTTTTCTAAACAGTTTTTATTTGTTTATCTGGGTATGAAACCCAACGGCTTCGTTGTGGTACGCCCTGAGGCAAGAGGTTTACGAGTAACATCTGAACCCGAAAATTTTATAACCGGGGCAAATCAACGGAAGCAGGGTTCATTTTTGTATATAGATCTTTTAATCAACGAAGAATTCCTGAATAATATGGCTGTTGGCAGTGACGAGAAAGTAAAAATAACCATACAGTTTACTACCCAGTTTGGTGAGAAGGTGAAAAAGGAATACTACGGAGTGGTCATAAAATAACGAAGAAGAATTTTTAATGTTTTTTTTGAATGAAAATCAGGAGCATTATGCTTAATAGACTAACAACTCTTATCTTATTGGTCGGAATGATAATTCCAGTATCTGCCCAAAGCGTAGAGGATCTTTTAAAACAAATTGATCTTAAACTTCGCAGGGATAAAAGATATTTGAATATTCATTATATCGACTATACTCCTCCAGCAAATGTTGATCCCGCACTTCAGAACATTCCACGCACAAACTACCGTGACCCATTTTCTTTTCAATCGAAAGATAATGTTGGTTATAAAATAGTATTTCTTAAAGATGCGATAGGCATTGACACTCTTGTTTTGTTGTATGTTGATCAGGTTACTGATCTCACTGCGGGAGGTCAGCAGGGGTTATTTGGTGAAACTACCGGTCCGGTGATTGACACTCAAAAAGTGTTAACCTTTGAAGATATTTACTCTCTGATTCAGAATCAATCACCAGCTTACTCGTATTTGCTCAATCAGGTTCAGAAATATATCAGGGAAAATCCGGATGCTGAACCTCCAACACTTCTTCGAATCAATCCTGATAATGAAGTTAAGACAAGCTTAGGCGTGGCATCAAGAGATAACACTGATTTCTTGAATTTCATGCGTGCAAATAGTATTCATTATTATCCAAAACCTAAAATTGAAAAAAAGGGCGGAAGAAGAAGCGCTCCTGTTGAAGTTAAGGTGCCTTATAGGATAGATGCAGGATTTTCCAGTGTAACCTTTTCACATGAAGTAATGGAATTTTCCTTTGGAAATGCCGGTATTGAATTTTCGGCTGATGAAAAAACCAGGAACCTCCTTCCATATCAAACTCAGTCTCTTGGAGGTGGGGTAAGGACTCTCATTAATTTGTCGGAAAGAAAAGAAGATATTGACAAAGCTTTAGTAATTGATGCAAGATTTCTTGGTCGCTTTGAGGTCGATTTATGGAGTGCAGTAGGCTCCATACCCTTTATTGCCATTCAAAAACCCAAAATGCATACGGGAAATGGTGCTACTGTTGACATTAGTTTAACCAAACCCTTTAGTATGCCCTTTTCTAATTTTGCGTTCACTTTTGGTTCTTCAGATATGGCGGGCTCACCTATAAAAAGGTTTGTACGCGGTCATGCATCAGGAGTAGAAGGTCTGCACTCATATTACAGTACTACTGCTGCAGAATTCACATGGTCATTCTATTGGAATACAAGTGAAAATTTTACTGCACGATTCAGAATGGATGTCGGCGCCGGTTACTTTGATGTTTATGAAGCCTACTATGCTAATAATAGTAACTCCCCGACGATGAAGAAAGAAGTTTATGCAAAGCTTTCTCCAATAGTAGCGTTGCATTTTAACTTTTCACCAGAAAATACAGATTTATTTGGATCCAGCATTAGGGTTTTTGATAGTCAGGTGAAGGCTACTGCCTGGTTGAAACTTGTTGAATTAGAAGGTGGGCATTCTTTCCGGTCCTTTTTAACATATTTATCACAGCCAATAGCTCGTAAGAAAAATAATTGGGACACCACCGGCGGAGCGGTTTTCCAAATACGCTATCGTTACGGATTTTAATAAGAGATGAGGTGTAGAAAAATGAAGACTATATTAAGAATATTACTTGTGGCCTATATTTTCACATTGCCGGTATTCTCTCAACAAGAAGAAGCTCAGAGTCTCAACCGTATTTATCAAAGCCTTGAATACAATACCATTGCATTTGATGATATGAAGGAAAAATGGGTACTTAATGATCCTATTCTTGTAAGGGAAATCTACAATAAATTTGTCGTTCGCGATGCATTCAGACTTGAAGGGAAAAAAGTAACCGTTGATTTAATTAAAGAAAAGTCAAAAGATATTTATGAAGGTACAGTTGTTATTGACCTTCGCAGAAGATATTATGATGACGAAGTTGAACATTTTGCTTTTGTTCCTGAAGCAGAAGTTCACAAAGAAAATCCTAAGTATCTCTTTGATCCTATCAGAGACGGATTTCTTCTGAAAGATATTCTCGGTGACAAACTCTATGAAAAGATAAAAACACAAAGTTACTTTTACAGTAACATTACCAAGACTGATTATAACACGAAAAATGGATATTTCTTTGATCTCTATCTTAACCTTCTGGAACCAAAAGTAATGTTCTGGAATACCACATCCTCCGGTCGTAATAAATATCTTTTGTCAGTGTTTGGGAAATGGGGAAATGATTATCTCCTGAATCCGGGTTGGTATTCCGGTGATTACACAGGTGGAGTAGCTCTTACCTATTATGAAAATATTTCCAGTGATTTACAGAAATACACCTACGATGTGAGATTTGGTACTGCTGTTACATCAGGATTTCCATTTATCTCAGAACTTAAAAATAAAGAACGATTAGCTGTTACCGGTCAGTCAGTTTATGGTAGAATTTCAGGTGAGTTTCTTAAATATGTCTTCGATGGAGCAGAGGATTATATTCTGACAGTTGAAGGTAAAACTACATTAGATGAATTTCCGATCAAAGAATTTGGTCCTACAAGAATTGATACTATTTATTCTGCCAGAGACTATGGTTTATTGCATGTAAGAAAAAGATTTTTATATGACCTGGGTGATTTTGGTTGGTTTGAAGCCGGAGCCGGTTTAGGGACAACAAGTAGTTATAAATATAAGGTAGATCCTTCAAGTACCTCACTTGTTGACTTAGAAAAAAATAAGGGCTTCTTCAATAAATTTGAACACAATATTTTTGTTGAAGCTGGAGTAGTCAGAACAGGCGGACTTATTCAACACAATGTGAACCTGATGCTTAGCTATACCACCGAAGGTTTTGGTGTGTTCGGAGCTAAAGCACAGGTCATGTTAAGTGATCAAATCGGCTTCGATTTAAGGGTAATGAAAGGATTTGGTCTCGATGAGAAGAAAATGCCCTGGAGAACGGATTCTTATATAGTATTCTCCCCAATTTTCCGAATAAATTATTAATACCCTTTTTAATGGGAGGTGTGGTATCACACCTCCTCGTGTTTTTAAATCATTAATTTTGAACAGAGTATGTTAAGATATACACTGGTGTACTTTTGTGTCCTCCTGTTTACAACGGTAAGTTTACCTCAAGACCTGCAGGATTATTATAAAAAGGTAGAAAAGAAGCTACTTGTTGATAAAAAATACCTTAATATTTATAATGTTTCCTATCAACCTAAGCAGACCGAACTAGACAGCCTTTTATCTATCCCTCGTACAGATGGAGCTGAACCTTATAATTTTATCATGAAAGAAAATGTTACCTATTCAATTATCTTTATGAAAGATAATCTTGAACTTGATTCCATTATTCTTTTGAATGTAAAAAAAATTGAGGATAAAGCTGCTTCCGGCGAGTCATTTTTTGGTGATGCTTCAACAGGACCGCAGATTGATACTACCACTGTATTAAATTTTAAGGATCTCCAGGAATTATTCTTCAGTAATGATCCACACTATACTTTTCTTTATAATAAGGTTGTAGAGGCTAACAGTCGTGATGAAGCTGTATCAATGCTAGGGATTGATATCACTGATAAAGATACAAAGAGCAGAGGGGTAACAAGTCCGGATAATCAGGACTTTATCAGTTTTTTCCGTGCTAACGGAATTCATCGATTCCCGAGAATAGCCGATGAAACGAAAACACAAAGAAGGACACGCCGTACTACGGAAACTACTGTTGAATCTGAATTCCAGATTGATGCCAGTTTCTCGCATGTGAGCTTCTTTCATAAAGCCATGGATTTTGGTTTTGGGACTATCAGTGCAGAATTGAACCTCGGCAGTAAATCGCTTAATTTAACACCATGGATGGTTACGGGTCTTAATGTTGGACTGCGTACACTCCTTAGTCTTTCAGGTGATGTTCCTGATCTTAAGAATGATTTTTTAATTGATGCAAAGATTATGGGTAGAATGGGATTAAACCTCAGTAATTTGGTAGAAAATATTCCCTTCGTGTTCGCATCTAAACCACTACTTAATGTTGGTTCCGGGATAATTTTAGATATATCCGGTACCCGTTCTTTTGGACTTCCTTTTTTTAATTTTTACATTGCTACTGGTTCAACTGAATACAAAGATCCGTATATTAAATTTGGTCGATCAGATAGTTCAATAGCCTATTTTACCACAAAACAGGTTGAGGCGACATTTTCATTTTACTGGAATACAAGTGAAGATAAGTCAATACGCTTTAAAATGGATTTAGGAGTAGGTAACTATAATGTTTATAAAGGAACTTATACTTCAACTATCTCGAAAGACCTGCTTTACAACAAAATTAAACCTGTTGTAGCCATTTCTATGAACTTTGCACCGAAGAATAATGAATTTCTTGGCACCCAAGTCCGTTTTTATGATAATATTCTTAATCTGAACCTATGGATGAAGATGATTGAATTTGCACCCAGTCACTTATTCCGGTTTGAGACTTCTTTCTATTCCGCACCTATGTTTAGAAATCTTTATCAATGGGAGTCCGAAGGAGGTAGTTCAATTGTACAAATCAGATACCGTTATGGATTTTAATGAGGAGGATTATAATGAATAAATTGTTTTTACTTCTCTCACTTCTCACAATCTCCGTATTCGGTCAGTCAGGTGAAGTGCCAAAGGACCCAAAGGCTGCAAGGTTAGAGAGTATATATAGAAACCTGGAATACAATACAACATCTTTTAATGATCTTAAACAAAAGTGGGTTGTTACTGACCCGGTATTTGTTCGTGAGATTTTTAATCGTTTTGTTGTAAAAAATGCTTTGAGAATAAATGGCAGAAAGCCTACACTAAATCAATTAGAGCAATATGCTTATCATATCTATGCAGGTAATGTTTTTATCGATCTGCGCAGACGCTACTATGATGATGAACTTGAATTAATTAGATTCTTTAAAGAAGAAAGAGCGGCCTCCAGTGATTCGTCTGATTATTTCTTCGATGGTATTACTGATTTCGTTTTTATAAAGGACATCCTTGGGGATGAACTTTATGTTGATTTGAAAAAGCAAATTTATGCTTACAACGATATTACTAAATCTTATTTTGATAATAAACCAGCATATAATTTTGACATATACCTTCATTTGACAGAGCCGGAGGTAATGTTTTGGAGCGCTACGACAAATAACAGGAACAAATATCTTGTTTCATTTATTGGAAGATGGGGAAATGACCATATTTCCTTACCCGGTTGGTATGCTTCCGATTACATTTTTGGTCTTAAACTTAATTATGTAGATTCACTCATTAATAACAGGCCTGCAAAAACATATATCGGAGAATTTGGTATCGGAATTCCAACGGTTCAACCTGATTTAGGATTTGACCCTGAATTTACCGGAAGACGCTTGTGGCATTCCGGTTCAAGTTTTTACTTTAAATTCATAGGCAGTCCATTAGGCTTAATCTGGGAACCATTATCAGATATTGAATTAAATGCTACCGGTTACTTCTCTCTTGGAGAAAACCGCTCAACTGATTTCAAGATCCCGACAATCACTAAGTTCTATTCTCAAAGGAACTATTTTGACTTATTCTTTAGGAAAAATGATCTTACGACATTTTCTGACCTTGGGGCTGTATTCGTAGGTGGAGGATTCTCCGCATTCGATGTTAAGTATTTCGGTTTAAATCCTGCTATTCCTACGCTTAGTCTTGAAAAGAGCACAGAGGGTAACGGATTCAAATATGGTGTTTCGGCAGAAGCCGGAGTAAAGAATGATGGTGGGTTGTTGAGTCACATGTTAGGAATGATGTTGAACTACAATATAACAGAAGGTCTTGGATATTTTGGTTTCAAACTTAACTTCATGATAACCAATTCTGTTGGCTTTGACTTTAAAGTTATGTCTGCCTTACAATTTTCAGATAGTGGCTTACCCAAATACCGTTCTGAAAGCTATGTAGTATTTTCTCCGGTAATAAAAATAAACTATTAAAAAGATTACTTGTCAGAGGGTGAATGTCATTCGCTCTCTGGCAAGAAATACATTCAATGCTGTTGAGGGATAATTCTTTTCTTTATAATTTAATGCGGTATCCAACAGTTTAAAGACAGCTTCATCAGTATTTTCGGGTGCGTGGTGGAATAAAGCCAGGTTTTTAACACCTGCCTTTACTGAGAGATCAATACCTACAAGAGCAGAGCTATGTCCCCAATTGATTTTTTCTATTTCTTCGCTGAAAGAGTAGGGAGCATCAAAAACTAGCAAATCGGCATTTCTGTAAAAATCAATGTAGTTGTTTATTCGTGAAGTTGGTAGATTGTTATATTCTCCATCGCTTGCGTAAATGAATATTTTGTCTTTGTATTCAATTTTATAACAAAAAGATTTTCCCGGATGGTTGAGTTCAATGTTTTTTACGGTAATTTCGCCGATTTTAAATTCAGAACCTAACTCAATCTGATTATATATTTTAGTGGAAGCCATAAAATCGAGAGAAACAGGGAAAAATCTGTATTCCTGTTGATATTCTAATCTCTCCTGAAGGTTTGGATGCACATGGTAGAAATTAATCTTTACATTAGATCTATATGCAGGCATAAAAAAAGGATACCCCTGCAAATGATCCCAATGCGTATGTCCAATGAATATATGCAACTCAACAGGAGCATTACAAATACCGGATTTAATAAGATGATCACCCAATTCCCGGATACCTGACCCCATATCGAAGATGAGTATTTGATTATCGACGCGTAATTCAACGCAGGGAGTGTTGCCTCCTAAAAACCCTACTTCTCTTTCTGAGAGTGAATTTAGAAACTCCTTCCTCTTCCCAGGTGTGGAAATATCATTTACAGCGGCCAATTCAAGGACGCGTTCAATTTTGCTCTTAAGTTCAGAACTGGTTGGCGGAGAAGGAATAGAACCTCTTACGCCCCAGAAACAAACCTCCATACCAACCCTTTATTTACTGG
>CAYTLQ010000123.1:0-2520 GCA_964438715.1 uncultured Ignavibacteriaceae bacterium | reverse complement strand
TCCGTTTACGATCGCATTAACCATTTTTGCCGGTATCGTAATATCCTTTCGAATTCTTTTGTAGGCTTCCGGTTCTATGCATTCTTTTCTGACTTTGTGCCGCAACCTGGGTACTTCTATCGGCGATTTTACTCCCTGCGTCGTGAAACTTCCCTGATTACTGCCCCATCGGTGATATTCCTTTCCACGCTCATATTTTTTACCGCTTTTCTCTTCCACTTCCTGTGCCATTACTTTCCGTAATGTCTCTGCCAGGACTTCTCCTAGAAAGAAATCGGGATTTGTCTTCTGTAGTTGCGCTAATTCTTCTACAGTGAATTCTGATGGTTTCTTGTTATCTTGCATTTATAAAGGCTCCTTTTTGATTTGTTTTTTGTTTATAATTATAAAATTAATCATTTGGGGGCCTTTTTCTATAGAATTTCAACTAAGATTGAATATACTCCCAAATTCTACCATGATTTTATTTTTCAATCAATAACTCGATACAATTTTCGATATCGATTATTTAATTGTTAAAATTATGGCGTCTTTTCGTTTAATAAATGATTAATTTTTTCTATTTCCTGCATTAAGGAATTAAAAGTTGGAGCCTTGCCATAAATCATTTCTTCTTTCATTCGCAAATAATCTTTCTCCAAGTCCTTTAAAATACTTTCCGGAGGAATTATATTTATTTTACCCCGTTCGTATTTCGAGTAATCAACATAATTAAGAAAGTTTATCTGCTGACGGTGTTTGGCAATAGTAGAAAAAAGTTTTTTGTCCTTTAAAGCTTTTTCAGCAAACTCTGTTTCCATTAATTTTATAATATCATAATGGTGACGGCTCATTCGTTCAATTTTTATTTTTTTCGGTTCATTCTGAAATTCCTCATGTAAAAGGAAAATCTTTTCAAGCAAAGTTCTTTCCGGATTAACAACAGGTATTTCAATATCGGAAGATGAAAATACCCTCTGTGGAAATTGTTCAGAAATAAATGAATTTAATGAACGATTAGTTTTAGGTTCAATCAAAGAACGGCTTCCTATCTCTATTAAAACACGAGGCTGCAAATATGGATTAGCATCCAATAGGCTTATATATCCTACTTCTATTTTAATAGGATCCGTATCGTTTGCGTTACGATCAACTACTCTCAGACTTATTGACTGAAACCCTTTATCATTAAATGACTTTTTCAACTCCTCAAAAAAAATTTCGGAAATGTATTGGCAAGATTTTTCACGAAGTTTTTTTACCTGAGATTTTGTAAGTTCATTTTTGAAACCGAGAAACTCTTTGCTTATCGCTAAATCTATATCTTCAGAAAATCTCTCTATTATCTTCCAGGCTTTACTTAAAGAAGTTCCCCCTTTGAAGACAAGATGTTCGGCACAGCTTAAAGAAAAGATGAGATTTAATGTATTGATGACCCACCAATCTTTTTCAATTGCAAAAGGTGGCAATCCAATCTTTTGAGAGGTCTGCTCGATTATGTTCTTTCTGGTTGCATCGGAGAGTTTATACCATTCAGTAATATGATTATTGTTCATTTTTTACCTCATTGATTACAGGCCTAATAATTTTTCGAATCCATTCAGGCGCCAGTTTAGTATCGTGTTCCAGATAGTATATCTTTTCTTTTTTTAGAAGTGTCTGCACATGTTTAACTGTTTTTTCATCAACATTCTTCTGACCAATTGATTTTAATGCCTGAATAACAAGTTTTGAAATATTACCTAAAGCCGCTACATTTTTGGGACTGGTTTTCTTAAAACTAATAGTGTTTTTTTTTAGATTAATTTTACGCGCAGAACCATCCGTAAGGTAAATAATATTCATTGGAACCTGAGTCGAAAGACCCAATTTATTTAATGCATATATACCTGTTGGTACTATGCGAGCCCTATCTCGTTTAGCAATTGCAACTGCAACTTTGTCAATAGTTGGTTCTAAAGGACCTATTAAAGGATCTATTTCCGGACGCACAAAAATACCTGGAGCTACACGATAAATTTCCTGTTTTGCGACCAGTCTTTGAAGAGCTTTACTCACCGCTTTTTGACTTCCAAAGTGTATGAAATTGTCAATAAAAAAGAGCGTACCCCTCTTAGCTTTTTTTATTTTCGTAAGTAATTTATTTTCAATGTTTTGTGGCATATATCTATTCAATTTTTGTCGCAAATTTAGTAAATATTTGCGACAAATTATGTATTAATCGAAACCTATTTTAATTAAATTTTTCAGGATAATTCATTTTATGCAATTCCTAATTATAATCTATCCATAACAGTCTTGTCCCGAAACATTTTGCGTGCTATAATTATGCCATCCCTTCTGAATTATTCTTCTTTGATGCACAATCCCCTGTATCACTTAAACCGAAGGGTTGAAATTATGATAAAGTTCCTAAAATTGTGTAAAAGCAAGATTATTAACAAAAGAGGCATTGCCCATAGTCTGATTAATAAAATTACTGATTAAGAAGAAGGTTTTATCAAGGCTTCTTACACTTTCAAAACATCCTATTGCATTAGT
>CAYTLQ010000122.1:0-14379 GCA_964438715.1 uncultured Ignavibacteriaceae bacterium | reverse complement strand
GAAGCTTATAATTCTTAACAAATCCGATTTACTAAATGACGGAGCTTCTGAAAGGTATTGTTCTTTAAAGATTTCTGCCGCTTCAATACCTTTTGTTGTTCCTGTTAATTTCACCAGCAGAAGATTTCGGAAAGGTTCAATCAGGAGTTCTAAAAAATCATAAAAGTTCCAACCATTTTCATAAAGTAGTTCAGATATCGCGAATGCCTCAACAAATTTCTTCTCTGTAATTGCACGACTAATACGGAATAATACAGCATCATCAATTATGCTAAGGAGTTTTGTGACAGTATCATAACTAACCTGTTTTCCACAAAAAGCAACAACCTGGTCGAAGAAGCCTTCTGCATCTCTTAGTGCGCCATCTGCTTTTCTTGAGATCAATGCGAGTGTTTTTGCATCAATGACTACACCCTCTTTCTCCGCTATTTTACTAAGTAAATTGGATGTAGTTTCAAGATTTATGCGCCGAAAATCGTATCTCTGACATCGGGAAAGAATTGTTGCAGGAACACGGTGAACATCGGTAGTTGCAAATATAAAGATTGTATGTGAGGGTGGTTCCTCAAGCGTTTTTAGAAATGCATTGAACGAGTCCTTAGTAAGCATGTGAACTTCATCAATAATATAGACTTTATATTTGCCTTTTGTCGGAGCATATCGTACGGAATCCCGAAGCGATCTAATATCATCGATGCCTCTGTTTGATGCAGCGTCAATTTCGATGATATCTAACAATTGATTATTTTGTATTGATAGACAGATTTCACATTCATTACAAGGTTCTGCACCCCGCGGATTAAGACAATTGATAGACTTCGCCAATATTCTTGCAGTTGTAGTTTTTCCTACTCCTCGCGGACCGGTTAGTAGATACGCATGTGCAATTCTGCCGGAGAGAATAGCATTTTTTAATGTGGTAGTAATATGTTCTTGCCCTACGACATCTTCAAATGTTTGTGGACGGTATTTTCGTGCAGTTACTACAAAAGACATAATAAATCAGATAATTGAATGAACAAGAAAATGAACAAGGTCTTCAAGGTAAATTTTATCAATTTCATTAAATGAGTTAAACTCAGTAGAATCGAGGTCAAGTACTCCAAATACTTCACCATCCTTTATGATTGGAACAACGATTTCAGATTTTGAATCATCATCACAAGCAATATGTCCCGCGAAATTATTCACATCCGGCACGATGATGGTTTCCCTGATTTGTGCAGCTGTCCCGCAAACTCCTTTCCCAAAGGGTATTCGCGTGCATGCAATTTTACCCTGAAACGGACCGAGATAAAGACCGTTTTCATTAGCAAGATAAAATCCAACCCAACTAATTTTAGGAAAAGCCTCCTTTAAAGCCGCAGTAAAATTAGCGAGACTTGATAGAATATTGTCTTCTTTTGATAGAAGTAATTTTATTTGTGGTATAAGATCCCGATATATGGCCTTATCGGAGGATTTATCGTTTATTACTATTTTTTCTGACATTTTTTGTTTTTTTAGCTTCAGGGAAAACAAACTTGATTGCATCTTCAATTTTACTTATCAGATGAATCTCCATTCCGTCTTTGATTTTTTGTGGAATCTCAGTCAAATCTATCTCATTTTCTTTTGGTATAAGAACTTTCAGAATACCATGTCTTTTTGCGGCTAGAAGTTTTTCATTTAAACCGCCAATTGGCAATACATTTCCGCGCAGAGTAATCTCACCGGTCATTGCAATATCTGCATTAGCCGGTACACCTTTCAAAGCAGAGAGCAGAGCCATTGTGAGTGTAATACCAGCCGAGGGTCCATCTTTTGGTATAGCTCCCTCCGGTAAGTGTATATGAATTTCTTTACCACGATAAAAATTTTCATCAATACCAAGTTTTTTCGCATTCGATCGAATATAACTTAATGCAGCCTGAGCGGACTCTTTCATAACATCACCTAACTGCCCGGTAAGGTTTAATCTTTCCGGACCTTTCATAACGGTGACATCAACCATTAAAATTTCGCCGCCCACACTCGTCCATGCCAGGCCGGTAACACTGCCGATTCGGTTTTCTTTACTGAAATTGTGGAATTTATATTTCGGCACACCAAGCATTGAAGTAACTTTTTCGGGGTCAAGTAAATATTTTTCAGAAAAATTCTTCTTTTTGCCGTTTTTCGATTGTTTCAGAAGATAATCGCGCGCTGTTTTACGAAACAACGAGGCAATTTCTCTTTCCAGATTTCTCACACCAGCTTCTCTGGTATATTGAGTAATGATTTTCATTATTGAGGCATCAGGAATTTCAATCGGCTTATCATCCAATCCATGATTTTTTAACTGCTTCGGTATAATATGCCGCTTTGCAATTTCAAGTTTATCGTGTTCAAGATAACTGGAGAGTTCAATAATTTCCATTCTGTCCTGTAATGGCAGGGGTATTGAATAGCGGACATTTGCCGTTGTAATGAACATAACCTGAGAGAGATCATAATCAACTTCGAGATAATGATCCTGAAAGGTGTGATTTTGTTCCGGGTCAAGTACTTCAAGCATTGCTGAGGCAGGGTCGCCACGAAAATCGGAGCTTAGTTTATCAATTTCGTCAAGCAGAATTACCGGATTAATAGTACCCGCTCTTTTCATCGACTGTATTATTTTCCCCGGCATTGACCCAATATATGTCCTTCTGTGACCGCGAATTTCTGCTTCATCTCTTACTCCACCCAGACTAATACGAACGAATTCTCTACCAAGAGCGCGTGCAATGGAGCGGGCAAGAGAGGTTTTACCAACTCCCGGAGGTCCAACAAAACATAAAATTTGACCACGCATCTGCTTTACCAAATTCAGGACGGCAATATGCTCTATAATCCGCTCTTTGGGTTTATCTAATCCAAAATGATCTTCATCAAGAATTTTTTGTACATGCGAGATGTCAAGATTATCTTTTGTTTTTTTTGACCACGGTACAGAGACCATCCAGTCTAAGTAATTTCTCAATACTGTGTACTCGGGAGAAAGCGGAGGAGTTTTTTTTAGTTTGTTTAGTTCCTCTGTTGCTTTTTCTTTTGCGAGCGCAGGCATTTTTGCTTTATCAATCTTTTCTTTCAGTTTTAATAGGTCCGGGGATGTCTCTTCATCTTCACCAAGTTCATCTTGCAGGATTTTAATTTGCTCCTGAATGATATACTTTCTCTGTGAACGGGCAATATTTTCCTGAACCTTTGAATCTATTTCTTTCTCAATTCGTAAAATATCAATTTCACTATTAAGTATTTTAATTACCTCGTAGTATTGTTCTTTGAGAACAGTTTTCTGTAAAATTGACTGCTTAACTTCCAAAGGTTGATTGATATTTGCCGCAACGAAAAATAACTTTCTGTCTGCTTCTTCAATTCCTTCGAAGCTTGAAAGAGTATCATTTGACAGGTTTCTGTTTATTTTAATATATTCCTTAAATAGGGTAGTCATCTGTCTGATGAGCGCGTTCATTTCGTGGTCATTTACCGGAACTGAGAGTACAACTTCAGTTTTAGCTTCGAAATAATCTTTGTTATCGGTAAATTCGACAATTTTTCCCTGAATCAATCCATCAACCAGAATTTTCATAAGCCCGTTAGGCAGTTTGAGGATTTGAACTATTTTGGCGATTGTGCCATCGGTATAAATATCAGATTTTTTAGGATTATCTATATTCGATTTTTTCTGTGTGGCAAGGAAAATATAGTTATTTGTAGATATAGCTTTATTTGCTGCACGAATTGATTGTTCCCTGCCGACAAGAACGGGAAATATCATGTATGGGTAAATTACAATGTCACGGAGCGGCAATACCGGAAGGATTTCCGGAATATCATCAATCATCATTGTGTCTTGTTTATTATCTAAATCGGGGCTTTTTTTCATAAAATCGTATCAATTTATTATAAAATGACCTTAAATATACCAAAATATCATCAGTCGAAAAATGTAGAAAAGAGCCTTCAGAAATAATGAATTTTGAATAGATCTGAATAAATAAACTGTAAAAACACTTGAAATATTTTACTCTCTTTTTTGACATTGCTTTACTAAAACATAAAAATTGGAGATATTGCAAAAAGAAATAAAACTAACTACGACACTATATGATAGATTTACGAAGTGACACCGTAACTCGCCCAAGTCAGGGTATGAGAAAAGCAATGTATGAAGCAGAAGTAGGTGATGATGTTTTTAGAGAAGATCCTACAGTAAGAGAATTAGAGGAATATGTTGCCTCATTGTTTGGAAAAGAAGCCGCTTTGTTCGTAACCAGCGGAGTAATGGGTAACCAGCTTTGTCTGAATCTGCTAACTTCTCCCGGGAATGAGGTTATCTGTGAGACTGAGGCACATATTTTTAACTATGAATCAGGATCACCCGGAGCGTTGAGCGGTATTCAACTTTATCCGATACAGGGTGAACGAGGAGTCCTTTCAGTGGAACAAATAGAAAAAGCGATTAGGCCAAAAGAGGCATATTATATGCCGCGAACAGCAGTTGTTACCATTGAAAATACTCATAACAGAGCAAGCGGGGCAGTACAACCGATTGAGAATATCAGAGCAGTGCGGGAACTAGCATTAAAATATAAATTAAAAACTCATCTCGATGGCGCAAGAATATGGAATGCACATATTGCCAGTGGCGTCGAATTACGAGAGTATGCTCGTTATTTTGATACCGTTTCAGCTTGTTTTTCGAAGGGCTTGGGTGCACCAGTCGGCAGTATTATAATCTCGGATAAAGAGAGAATTGATGAGGCATTTCGGTTGCGGAAAGGATGGGGAGGCGGAATGAGACAGGTTGGTATTATAGCTGCTGCTGCACTTTACGCTGTGAAAAATAATATTCAACGGTTGAGTGAAGATCATGAAAACGCAAAATTACTTGCGTTGCGATTAGCAGAAATGAAAAATATTCATTTAAATCCTGACGATGTCCAAACGAATATTATTTTATTTGAGCCTCTCAATAAAACTGTTCCAGAAGCATTAGAGATTTGTAAAAAGCGAGGTGTATTACTCTCGGCAGGAAATAAAACAAAATTACGGGCTGTAACACACATGGATGTCACTAAATCTGATATAGAAAAAGCGGCTAAAATCTTATCGGAGATTTTTGGGAAATAGTGACAAAGAAAGAATTATTCTCACATAAAATACTCGTATCTGTTCGTTTTATCGAAGTAGATATGCTGGGCGTATGTAATAATGCTGTTTATTTAAGTTACTTTGAAGAGGCGAGAATACAGTATTTAAAGTCTGCTGGATTAATTCCTGTTAATGGTCTTTTTTCCGATGGCGCTGAATATTATGTAGTGAGAAATGAAATTAACTATTACTCATTTGCACGGTATGATGATAAACTTGAAATTTGGAGCCGAATACAGTTTATCAAAAATTCTTCATACGGTTTTGAACACATTGTGATTAATTCTGGAACAGAAGAGTTAATTGCTGACGGAATTGGGATAATTGTAAAGGTGGACCCCGTGACGAAAAAAGCTACCCCTCTGGATGATGAGTTTTATAAGAAAATATTGAAAATTGATCCGCTTGTAGAAATCAGGAGAGCATTATGAAGCAACTTGTTTTTGACATTGAAACCTCAGGAGGAAAGTTAAAAGAATTAAGTGAAAGTCAGCAAGAGTATCTTCTTCGTGAGGCGGAAAAAGAGATTGATCCGGTAATACGACAACAAAAAATTAATGACGCTGAAAGACTGCTCGGTTTGTACCCTTTCACTGCAAAAGTAATTGTTATAGGTATGTACGATGTGGAGTCGGGGAAGTCTTTTGTTTATTATTTGGATGATGAAAAGACTAGAACCGAATCAGAATCGCAAATTATTTTCGAGTCGTTTACAAGTGAAAAAATGATGTTGGAAAAATTCTGGGAAGGGATAAAAATTTATGAGCAAATCATAACCTTTAACGGAAGAGGATTCGATGTGCCTTTTCTTATGCTACGGTCTGCAATGCTTGGTGTTCGTGTAACCCGAAATTTTATGGGCTATCGGTTTGAAACGAAAAATCATGTTGATCTTTTAGAACAACTATCATTTTACGGCGGCTTCAAAAGGTTTAATCTGGATTTTTACTGCCATGCTTTCGGTATTGAATCTCCGAAATCGAAAGGTGTAACTGGTATGGATGTACAGGAGTTGTACGAAGCCGGAAAAATAAAGGAAATAGCAAGTTACTGTGCCCGTGATGTTCTTGCAACTTATGAACTGTATAAAATTTGGAACACATACCTGAATCCCAAAAATTAATTATATTTACTTCTTCTTCTTCTTAGTGTCGTCAAAGGCAGTATCGGGTATTCCTTTATTAACAATGTAATCGCTAAAAGAAACGGTTACAGTTCCTCGTGTTAGTTTATTTTTCCTCTTCGGTGTTTCCTCACCCGGATCTCCCGTAAAACCTTTTGGTATTGGGGTCTTGTTAATATCAAATGTAAATATCATTCTGGACGGAAGGGGATAATTCTTCAGTACTTTTTCTTCATAATCAAGGTCAATTTGAAAAGTACCATTAAACTTTGTGGAAGATTCAATTTTCCTGATAACCAGATTTTTTTTGTCAATCCACAATGTTGAGAGGATAACATCTTTCGTATCGCCCAGAGGAATAACTTTAACAACCGAACATAAGTTACCGTTAAGTTGTTCATCCTTTTCTAAAAAACTCGTATGGTCATTCTTCAGAAGCCCGATAGGAGAAAAGTTTAGTCCTTGTTTCGGAAGCATAGCAAATCCTTCAGAATTAATTTTCACCTTATCGGGTTGCTTATAAATCATCACAGCATCCGTAACCGGCACTTTAAGGAAATCGACATCTATTTTAATGTTAATTTTTACTTCATAGTCTTTAACTTTAGAAAACTTTTCTTTTAGTTTTTCCAGAATTTCCTGAGCTTCCTTTGATTGAGCCTGAATGGAAAACAGAGCCGAAACAATTATTAAAAGAGCAAAACGAATTGTTCTTGTCATGTGAGAATATCCTTCCTTCTGAAAAAGTACAGTGTGATGCCAAAAAATCCGATTATATGTCCTAGTAGTATTATACCTTGCCGTATTGCTTCATTCCATTCCACCGGATCCTCGAAAAACAGTCTCCACCCCATTAGATAATTCGTAAATAAATACGGACGAATATTTTGAAGAAATCCGATATTGAGAGTGGAAATAATCAGAAACACAATTATAATTGCCATCGTGGTAATTATTGGACCAATCGAATTCTCAACAAGAGAACTAAAGAAAAATGCTATGGTTGCTACTGTAGTCATACTTAATGCTGCATATCCGTATGCAAGCGCGAATCGCCAAAGAACATCATTTTTAGCAAAAATTGTTATTTCATTTTTAATAACAATTAACTCACCGGTACCAAAAATCGTTATTCCAAGACCCAGACTCATTATAGCCAGCCATAAAACAAGTGCATGAGTATAGAGAGTACCAGCAATAAATTTTGCTAAGGCAATTTTCGTACGGGATACAGGCCTTGTTAATAACATACGATATGTACCTCCCGTTGCTTCGCCTGCAAGTAAATCGCCGGCTACAAGTGTTACCAGAAAGGGAATATGGACAAACAGACTTCCAAGCACAACATACGCTACAAGATATCCATTGAGAAAATTACCAACGAATACAAACGACTGCTGTAAATTTTGTGTGAGAAAATCCAGATAACTTTCTCCTTCAATGTATAAAGCAATCTGGATTATCGGAATCAGTATTGAGATAGCGATGAATCCGATAAATGACCGCCATTTTCTAAAAATTTTATATAACTCTATTCCAATAAGACCAATCATTTCCCCTCCTTCTCGGTAAGTCGAAGGAAATATTCTTCAAGCGAGCGGGCAGGAATGATAGAAGAAACTGCTACTCCTTCATCAACGAGTTTTTTGTTTAACAAACTAATCGAATCCTTTTCCATTTTTACAATCACTTTGGAGGTTGTTGTTGATTCAATTTCTTTAATATAATTACCTGAATTCACAACAGACCTGAATTTTTCCGGATCATCCACTTCAAAAGTTACCTGCAAATTTGATGAATTTAATAAATCACTAACAAACCCCTCAACTACGGTTGTACCTTTATTAATTATAATCATTCTGTTCGCAACTAATTCAACCTCGTACAAAATATGAGAGGAGAGAAATATGGTTTTATTTTTCTCTTTACTGAGGAGAATTATTAAATCACGGATTTCTTTCATACCCTGCGGATCCAGACCGGTTGTGGGTTCGTCTAGTATAATCAGATCGGGATCGTGGAGAAGTGCCTGTGCAATTCCAAGTCTTTGTTTCATTCCGTGAGAGAATGTTTTCACCTTGCTCTTAAATCGTTTTTCGAGTCCCACCAGTTCGAGTACTTCCATTATTTTTTTTCTGGAAGTATCACAACCCGATATTTTCCCAAGAATTTCCAGGTTTTTATATGCGCTTATATAACCATAAAAGTCGGGTTTTTCGACGATAGCGCCAATTTTTTTCATAATCCGGTTGCGGTTGTGCTTCAGTTCCCGCCCAAATATTTTAATATCGCCTGAAGTGGGTTTAATTAACGATAATAACATTCTGATTGTGGTGCTCTTACCAGCGCCATTTGGTCCCAGAAAGCCAAAAACATCACCGCGATATACATTAAGGTTTAGACCATTTACGGCTGTTAAATCCTTAAATTTTTTTGTAAGTGATTGAATTTCAATAATTTTTTCGTTCTGCAAAATAACGCCTTAAATAAATACTGTTAGACAATATGATTAAAACCATGAATTTGGTAAAAAAGTTTTATTTAATCGGGAAAATTATTTGATAGAAGGCAAATTCAGGGGAAATCGACACTAAATCCGATACCAAAACGGGAAATTTTATCGTAGTAATATTCGTTATAAATGTTGTTCCCATTGTAAAAGGATGCATAAAAGTTCAATCCTTTTGATTCCCACTTGCCAATCTTGATACCAGCCTGAATCTGAAATGAGCCGGAGTACTTTGGTAGTCCTGCCAGATAGTAATGAACCGATATAAATGGGTGAACAGGTTCATTAAAAAATGAGCCTAATCCGGCATTAAGGTACGCTTCAAATCCTGTAAAATAGATTGTGCGTTTAAGACCTGATGGTCTCAGTCTTGCGGCCCAGGAAAAACCCGTATAAATTCTCGTGCTTATCTTGTTCCAGTCGGTAGAATAAGCACCTAAAATTTCAGGAAAGTCTCTTGTAAAAGGAATAGGTGTTTTGCCATCAATCCATTGCTGAGTGGTGGCATCCCAGTGTCCATCAACCAGATGAGCGCTGTTATGTATGTAACGGAACCTGATATATGTAACCGAATTATTGTTGCGAAGTGAATAGGTGGCATTTCCACCAAAAAATCCGTCTATAGCGTCGATTTGAAGTCTATATCCTGCATAGCTTGTTGAATATGCGTAAGCCATGAACTCAATACCGAAAGTCATTCTACTATAAGTACTTCCGGTGTTTATTTCCAGTAAATCCATATTATTTCCAACATCAACCTTGAGATTTGATGTAACAGTATAATAAAGAACTCCCACTTTTGCCTCCTGATGATTAGCTCTAAGCGGCAAAAAATGTGTGCCTTCAGGAAAAAATAAGACATCCTCATTATTCTGCCACTTTTTATTCTGAGCAGAAATCGGGAGCACGGCAACTAAAATGCAATAGAGTATTTTTTTATAAAGTAGTCTATTAAACACGGGTTATATCTCAAATTATCAAATGTATCAAAGTCCGAAAAAACATCGGAAAAAATGGTATATTAACAAATTAATTTAGCAAAAGTAAGCAGAATCACCTTGAATACAGAAAAAATACTGGTAACAGCAGCACTTCCCTACGCAAATGGGCGAATTCATTTAGGACACATTTCCGGAGCCTATCTACCATCTGATATTTTCGTTCGCTATCATCGTCTTAAAGGCTCAGATATTCTCTATATATGCGGTTCTGATGAACACGGAGTGCCAATTACCATTTCTGCCGATAATGAAAAAGTTTCACCCAAGACTATTATAGACAGATACCATTCTGCAAATCGGGAAGCATTTAATCGGTTGGGAATGAGTTTCGATATTTACTCAAGAACGAGCAACACAATCCACCACGAAACAGCGAAGGAATTTTTTCTGGAATTTTATAATCAGGGGATACTTAAGACAAAGTCCACCAAACAATTTTATGATGAGGAGGTAAAAAAATTTCTTCCGGACAGGTATGTTGAAGGAACATGTCCTCGTTGTGGCTTCGATGGCGCCAGAAGTGATGAGTGCGAAAATTGTGGAAATTTATACGACCCCAGTGAATTAAAAAGCCCCGTAAGTAAAATATCCGGAAAAACACCGGTTCTTAAAGAAACTCAGCATTGGTTCTTTCCCTTGGGTCAATTTCAGGAGCGTCTGGAGACATATATCAAAGAGAGATCTGAAAAATATGGTTGGAAGGACAATGTATTACAATATTGTAACGGCTGGTTCAAAGAGGGGCTTACCGACAGAGCTATTACACGAGACCTCGATTGGGGCATATCGGTACCTTTAGAGGGAGCTGTTGGTAAAGTTCTTTATGTTTGGTTTGAAGCTGTTTTCGGTTATATATCTGCCACTAAAGAACTCTCTATACAACGGAATGATCCGGAGTTATGGAAAAAATATTGGATGGATCCCAATACACGATATATTCCTTTTATAGGTAAGGATAATATCGTATTTCATTGTATTGTTTTTCCTGCATTTCTAATGGCTCATAATGATGGGGGAGAAGGTGAGTATGTATTACCCGAAAATGTTCCTGCAAATGAATTCCTGAATTTCGAGGGAAAGAAATTTTCCAAAAGCCGTCATTGGGGAATTGATGTTTTGGAGTTCCTTGATCTTTTCCCTGCCGACTCGCTTCGTTATGCACTGGCGCTGAATTTGCCGGAGTTACGAGATACCGATTTTTATTGGAAGGATTTTCAGGCAAAACATAATAATGAACTTGCCGATATTCTGGGAAATTTTGTTAATCGGACTTTGACCTTTGTTTTTAAGCATTTTGAAGGAAAGGTTCCTGCTCTTTACGAATTACACCCAAATGATTCTCAAATGCTTAATACACTTGAGGAATATCCGGCAAAAATTGGCGGATTAATAGAAAAATACAAAATTAAAGATGCAACCTTAGAGATGATGAATCTGGCCAGAATTGCAAATAAATACTTTAACGATTCTGAGCCGTGGAAAACAATTAAATCCGATAGAGAAAGATGTTCTACAACGCTTAATGTATGCATACAAACTATTTTTACACTTGCAGAAGTATTTCAACCGGTACTGCCATTTACTTCTAAAAAAATATTAAATATACTTCGTATGGAAGTTGTAGAATGGAATCTTAGTGGTAAGATAAACATTCAGGAAGGTCATAATTTAGGAACACCCGAAATACTATTTAAGAAGATAGAGGATAGTGAGATTGATAAAATGATTGAGAGTCTTGGAAAGCCTCCTGAACAGGAGAGAGTACCGGAAGAAATGGTTACCATTGATGATTTTATGAAAATTCGACTTGTTGTTGGGGAGGTATTGCAGGCAGAGAATGTACCGAAAAGTGAAAAACTTCTGAAACTACAGATTTCAACTGGTGAAAGTAAAAGACAGGTTTTGGCAGGTATTGCAAAAAGTTATAAACCTGAAGAATTAATTGGTAAGAGGGTTATCATTGTAGCTAATCTTAAACCGGCAAAACTTATGGGGATGGAATCCCAGGGTATGGTATTGGCCGTTGAAACAAACGATGGTGGTTTGCAGGTTTTAACAGTTTCAGAGAATGTACTTCCCGGCACCAGAGCAAAATAGACAAATCATAAAGGTAATATCATCTGTAAAAAATATCGGCCAGTTGAGAGAGAATTTGATTTCTGCTAATTTACCTTCTACTGCTCTTATCATTGAAAATCAATTGTTCTAATCTCTATTCAATGAGGTTGTTATATTATCTCTGCTTAAAGAACAATACTCAGATGGAGGGAACAGAATTTATTCGGAAATAAATATAAGCAATAATCCAAAAAATAATTAACACAAAAAAGAAAATCCCTACTATTCTGGCCCTGTTTCTGTTGTGTTTCCAGTCTTCAGTCTGAGATTCTGAAGAAGTTTCATCATTTATTATGTTTTGATTTTTCTCCATACTAAGTTAGTGTTTTATCAAAGTAATATATTCTGAAAATACAGATTAGATTAGTTCCTCAACTCCATTAACTGAAAGATTCACATTAATCTTACTAATGTTCTCATTAGAGGCTATCTGTTTAAAATTACTTTTGCCGGCAAATAGTTCAAGCATCGTCAAACCCAGGGAAAATAAATCGGAATCCTTAGAAATTTCCTCACCGCTTATTGAATGATTCGAATAAGTTTTAGTATTGCGGTATAAAGAAAATTTTTCTTCTAAATTTCTCTCTTTTGCATAACTATCCTTAGAAAAACCGGTTAACTTCACCTCAATGTTTTCTGAGACCAAAATATTTTCAGGAGTAATATTCCTATGAATTATACCTTTTTCATGGATAAAACTGACAATTTGAATTAATGAATTGGCTATCTGTTTTTTTTGAAATCCCGATAAAGTTTCTGAATGTAAAAGACTTCGAAGAGTTTTTGCAGTAAAGTATTCTAAAACAACGAAATAAAATTGATTGTCCTCTCCGCTGTTTATCTCTCCAATAATTCCGGGGTGATTGAGTAAATACAGTAATTCTGTTTCATATTTCAAACGAGTTACTAGAGAGTTATCAGTTAAATGCGGGAGAAATACTGATTTTATTAAATATTTTTTTGAAGTAGTTATACTCGTTGCCTCAATGATGCTATAAGCACCCACGGTTTTTAGAGCGACAATGTCTTTATATTCTTGTTGAATTATTTTAGGCAATTGATAAATACCGTGATATTTATTAGGAGAATCACTTGTCATATAACTTACGATAAAAGAATATTGATATACTTCCTGCGAATCCACAGTAATTAATCAGATGTTGCGAATATTTATTAACGCGGAAGATTCGATCAACAATACCAAAATACATAGAAAAAATCCAAAACAAAGTCTCAGCATAAGCGCACCAAAGATGGTGTAATTACCGGGTGCTAATTACGGCGAATAAAAAGTATTAGCGAGAATATGAAATAAATTAAACTAGAAACCACCGTTTGGAGGTCGCAATCAAATTGAGAATTTTAAGTAAATAAATTATTGCCGCTAATTTAATGTTATAGAAGAATAACTTTTTAAGGATCAGCAATGGTAGGGGAAAAGCAAGTAACCAGAACCTGCGCAAAAAGTGTAACTCACTATAAAATATCCTCCCTCGTAATTTATAATCCCCACGGTAGTGTTAACATAGACTTAATAATGGCTTAACAATTTCTTAACACACCAGCGGTAAGTTTGTCCCGTCGAAGAAAAATAATTTTGGAGTGTTTAATGTTATTTAATCGTTTTTTTGGGGCTTTTGTCCTCTTAACTCTTATTGCAAGCCTGTCATTAGCGCAAGGAAAAGGCACCCTTACCGGAAAAATCACCGATAGAGAAACAAATGAAGAACTTATTGGCGCTAGTATTGTGATTGTCAACACAAAAATGGGATCTCAAAGTGATATAGATGGCAGGTATGAAATCAAAAACCTTCCTGCAGGGACTTATTCAGTGAAGGCATCATATATCTCCTATCAGACTGTGACCGTAGAAAATGTTGTTATTACTGACGGTAAAATCACAACATTGGATATTTCACTAACTACTCAGGCAACGCAGATGCAGGAAGTTGTTATTACTGCTGAAGCTCTCAAAAATTCAGAGGCAGCCGTTCTGAAAATTCAGAAAAATTCTATCAATATTGTTGATGGAATGAGCGCTGAATTAATCAAAAAAAATAATAGTTCTTCAGGAACTGATATACTTAAATCTATGACGGGTGTAACAATTTCGGACGGCAAATATGCTTATATCCGAGGTATCGGTGACAGATATAATAATACGATGCTGAATGGAGCAAACCTGCCAAGTACCGATCCAGAGAAAAAAAGTTTTTCATACGATATTTTTCCCGCAAGTCTTATTGAGAATGTTTTAACAGCAAAAACATTTACTCCCGATAAACCGGCTGATTTTTCAGGTGGGCTTGTACAGATTCAAACCCTGGAGTTTCCCCAGGGGTTCTTTATGGATTTTAGCGCCGCTAACGGATATAATGAAATGAATAATAGAAAAGATTTTTATTCCTACGAAGGCGGTAGTAAAGATTTTCTCGGGTATGATGATGGAAGTAGAGCAATACCCTCAGTTA
>CAYTLQ010000121.1:0-11458 GCA_964438715.1 uncultured Ignavibacteriaceae bacterium | reverse complement strand
GTATAATTCTGTCTGTCAAAAAATTCCTCAATTAATCAGTGAGCGATTCAAAGCTATACCCACCGGTGTTGGGGCTAAGGGAGCAATTAAAAAATTATCTGTGGCTGAATTAAAACAACTTAGTGAAAAAGGTGTTGCCTGGGCTATTGAAAATGGATTTGGGGAGGCTGAGGATATTGATTCTACTGAGGAATATGGAAATTTAAAACAGGCAAATTATGACGCCCTAAGCTCTAAAATAATAGAGCGCGGACTCGATCAGCTGGGTACACTCGGGTCAGGGAATCATTTTCTGGAAATAGATGTGGTAGATAAAATTTATGATGAGTCTGTAGCAAGTTCCTTCGGATTATTCAAGGGACAACTAACAGTTCTTATACATACCGGCTCACGGGGTTTTGGTTATCAGGTCTGTGATGATTACCTTAAAACTTTTGTACAGTCACTTGTAAAATATGGTATCCATCTCCCCGATAAACAACTCGCCTGTGCACCTGTTCAATCTGAAGAAGGGAGAAATTACCTTGCGGCTATGGGTGCAGCAGCAAATTTTGCATGGAATAACCGACAGGTAATTATGGGTATCGCAAGAAATGTTTTTAAGAAGGTATTTTCTGCAACTTCGTCAGAACTCGGCTTTGGATTGGTTTATGATGTATGCCATAATATTGCCAAGTTTGAGGAACATGTTGATAATAATTCAACCTTACAAAAATTCTGTGTACACCGCAAAGGTGCAACACGAGCCTTGCCGCCGGCTCATATCAATCTACCAAAAAAATATAGCAAAGTGGGTCAGCCGGTATTAATTCCCGGTGATATGGGAAGGTATTCATTTGTTTGTGTAGGTACAGAACGGGCGATGAAAGAAACTTTTGGCAGTTCTTGCCACGGAGCGGGCAGAGTTATGAGCAGAACAAAGGCATTGAAATTATCCAAAGGCAGAGATCTCATTTCAGAACTAAAAAGAGATGGGATAGTGGTAGAAGCACAGGGAAGAAATACTATTGCAGAGGAAATGCCGGAGGCTTATAAGGATGTTCAGGAAGTTGTAGATGTAATGCACTTTGCAGGTATAACACCGAAAGTGGCGAGGTTGAGACCGGTTGGCGTAATAAAAGGATAATGCTTATTCAATTAGATACAATCTGAATTTGATAAAAAAAACGGCTCGCATTGCGAGCCGTTTCATTTACGATTAATCTGAAGGATTCCTTAAAGAATCCCAACAAATCTGTCCTCTTATTTGAGCATCATCATTTTCATTGTTTTCTCAAACTTGCCGGCAGAAAGTTTATAGATATACATACCGGATGATAACTTTGAAGCATCAAATACAACATTATAGCTACCAGCGTCCTGAGTAGAATTAACAAGCACTGCTACTTCATTTCCGAGTACATCATAAACTTTAAGAGTTACGAGTGACTTTTCAGCAAGCTGATAACGCACATTAGTTGACGGATTGAATGGATTCGGGTAGTTCTGATCTAAAGCAAAAGTGAATGGAGAGGAGAGATCTACCTCAACAATTCCGCTGTAAGTAGCTGATCCGTCAAAATCAACCTGGCGAAGTCTGTAGCTGTATTTTCCGTTTTCAACAGTATTATCAACGAAACTATAATCTTTAGGTGCAACAGTTGTACCTGATCCGGAAACAAAGCCAATTTTCATCCATTCACCGTCGCCGGATTTTCTCTCAATATCGAAACCACTATTGTTCAGCTCTGTCGCAGTCCTCCAATTGAGAACAACATTACCTTCATTTACGGAAGCGCTAAATGATGTCAGTTCAACAGGAACAAGTGTTAAATTATACTTGAATATGAATGAGTTTGTTCCGACATTCCAAACTGTTAAAGAGTTGTTTTGTGTATTACGGTAATAGGTAGATCCGTTAATTGTTGAACCTGCCGTATTTTCCTGAAGCCATGTAACTCCACCATCAGTTGTCAACATTGTAACACCTGTCCCACCAAAAATCATTATGGTATTTGGGTCGAATAATTCCAAGGAATAAAATGTATAGCTACGGGTTGGAATACTCAAAGTGTCCCAGTTAGCGCCCCCATTAGTTGTCTTATAGACTCTGCCCGCGGAACCAACCATATAACCAAGCGATGTATCAACCATTTTAATGTCGTAGAAAAATCCGGTAAATGCATCAACTACCGGTTGAACTGTCCAATTATTTCCGCCGTCAACAGTTTTATATACTCGTGGTTGCCATGTAAGTAACCAACCAACATTTGCATCCACCATATATGCACCATAAACCTGACCATTGGAGTTTGCAGAGATTCCATGGGACTGCGGTGTCCAGGTAAGACCACCATCGGTAGTCTTGAAGATGAAATTCACGAGTGAACTTGGAGCGCTTGCGAAAACCCAGCCGGTATTTGCATTAACAAAATCTATTTTTCTGAATGTAGCTCCTGTAGGAAGCGTTGTAACTAATGAATCCCAGGTGGCGCCGCCGTTAGTTGTTTTATAAATTGCGCTATTCGAACCACAAGCAAATCCTGTATTGTCATCAAGCATATCAATACTCCAAAGAGAACTGGTAGGTGTACCCGGCAAAGTTACAACATTCCAGTTTGCCCCACCATCAGTTGAGCGAAGAACCTGATCGTTAATCCCTCCTATAGATGGTGCGCCAACAGTGATGATATTTTGTCCATTTGAAGAAACCCAAGTATCATAAATTATTCCAGCTTTAATTAACTTTGTCATGGTACCAACCAGCGTACCTGCCCTGCCCTGAATTAGTCCAAAAGAGCCAACCGCTACAAGAGAATCTCCGGTAGTACTGAAATCTGCCGCATAATAAGTAGATGTCCAAGGCTGTTGACCAACAATAGCAATGGTATCCCAGGTAACTCCAAGGTCGGTTGATTTGTAAATATAATAAGAATTTCCGGTTACAAAAACATTTACACCATTTTGGCCGGGACGAAAATCGATATCCCAATATGCAGATGTTGCCATACCAGCATTTGCTGCAGCCCAGGTAGCTCCTCCGTCAGTGGTAACACGGCATATACCTGAAGCACCTACCGCAAATCCTACTGTTGGGGTAGCAAAATCTATTTTGTATAAAGAGCCGGAGACACCCGTATTTACATTATTCCATGTAGCACCTCCATCAGTTGATCTGCGTACATTACCGGAAGTGGTAGCAATAAGTATCAAGGTATCATTCGCCGTATAAATATCATAAAACGCTGAGGTAACTCCCGACGCAACCGTTGCCCAGGTAGCTCCGCCAGCAGTAGTTTTAAACAAATTACCTCCGGAACCAACAATGTACCCTACTGAATTGTTAAGAAAATAGACCTGATAAAGGGTTACAGTTGAGGAAGCAGCAAAAGGTGAGGTAGCTTCCGTCCAGGTTGCACCTGCATCAGTTGTTCTGAAGATAGATGCATTTCCACCAACTACAATACCGTTATTTACATCAAAGAAATGGGCATCATATATCGGAGCCGATTGAAGCGAAGTTCCCACTTTTCTTCCGATATCATGACGAATACTCCAAGTCTGTCCTCCGTCACTGGTTTTCATAAATGTACCGGCAAAACCGGCCGCATACCAATCTGTAGTACTCCAAAGTTTTATATAATTCAGCCTGTTACCTTGTGGGGTCATGTGAGACCATTTCCAATTCTGAGATGTCTGGGACAAACCAGCAACGGTCATCAGACACCATGCAATTACTCCGGTTAAAAGTAATCTTTTTCTCATTGATGTTCCATATATTTTAGTTTTGAATGGTAAACTTGTATCACACAATTATAATTTGTTAAATAAAATAAATAGTTAGAATAAAATAAGCAAAAATATTATGAAATTATTTTTTTAAATTCTCCCTGATATCCCCGGAATCAACAGTCAAACTGACTGTATTCCTATACGGTTTTTGCCGGTAAAGCAGTGCTCCTTTGATCTAACAAATAATTTGTCGTATCATTCATTAGCCCATGGACTATGTAAACTTTGTATTTTTCGTTTATTTTTATTTACAAACTCAGCCGTTGATAAATTCATTTGAATTGGAGTAACAAACTACATTTTGGTTCCAGCGTCATCTTTCTGATGCTATTATCAATCTTAATGTCCGTACTATTGATATTGAATTTATTCGGTAACGGCTTTAAAATTGACGAGGTAGGCAGTCACTACCCTGCTGCGATAATGAATCTTGAAAAAGGAATTTTCTTTTTTCTTGAAAAGGAGTATCCCTCAGCTAATACCCCCTTACCATACATCATTTGTAATTTACCTGTTATTTCACTAAGATTTATTTTACCTAATCTGGTACCGGGTATTTGGTATTATAGAGCTGTTAATATGATAATAGCTTTTTTCTGTATGTTATTATTTTGGAATTGGGTAAAAAAAGAGAACACGAAATTTCCTGTTGTGGCTTCGCTCATTCTATTCTTTTATCCCTATTTCCTTAAACCCGCGTTTAGTTTTTATATGTCCATTTATGGTTTATTGTTTTTTCTATTATTCATCTATCTTTACTCGGACAAAAATATTTGGAGAATTTTTTTATCCGGACTTATGGCTTCATTTGCAATTCTCTCTCAACAAACATACATAGTAATACTAGCTTATCCGCTGTTTAACTTTATTCAAAGTTCACCTAATTTTGATTCTGGAAAGATAAAAACCAGTATTGTTTTTTTTCTTCCGGCTATTCTCCCGTTATATGTATTTTATCTTTGGGGAGGATTTACACATTACAATTTTCGTCACCATGCAGTGCAATTTGTTCCTGAAAATGTAACTTCAATTATCGTTATTTGCGGATTATTATTTTCCCCTTACTTTCTCACTCTGATCTATAAAAAGAAATTAGAAAAAATACCCGCTTTTATTATTCTTTTTATAACTACACTATGGTTGTACCATTTCGATCCTAAAGTAGCAAACTTCGGAGGTATTGGCACAATCAGCGGTTATACATTCAAACTGATAAATATAACAGCGCACATTTTCCCACTATTTCCATTTTTTATAAAATTACTCTTTGGTTCCTCATTTGCATATATTCTCTATTATTCATTCTGTGAAGAAAGAAGCAGTCCGATGTATTATTTAATAATGCTATTCATTGTCCTATTCTGCTTTAGTGTAATCTTGTCTGAAAGACATCTTCTCCCCATTGCAGTGATTGGTTATGCACTTTTTCTTCCGAAGATTCGAACGAAATTTCCAATTGCGTTATGGCTCTTTTTTCAGGCTTTGGCAGGAATAGGATACTTTATCTATTATATATTCTTTGCAACCGGCTATTCAATCTGAGAGCTACATTGGACAATCAGATAAAAAATTCCTCACTTATATGTTGTTCCCTTTCTCATTGGGTTTTATCCAAAAATTATTCTTGGTTACACGCTAGAGGCAACTGAACCACGAAAAAATCTTTAAAATCTTAAAGTTATACCAGAATTAAATTATAATAATGTTGAATGTTTTTGGTATAAGACTACAAAGCTGATGCGATTTTTTCGGATAAAGAACTTTGCAGAACGACACTGAGGTTAATTATATCAGAAAAGCAGTAGGTTTAAAAAGAAAAAAGTGCGAAAAGAATTCGCACTTTTCTGTGGGCTCGGAAGGACTTGAACCTCCGACCCGCTGATTATGAGTCAGCTGCTCTAACCAACTGAGCTACGAGCCCTGATTACATTTTTAAGAAAATTGTAGCTTTAAAATTAAGCAAAATGTAATTCCTTTACAAGCAGTTAACAAAAATTACTGAAAATTTTATCTTGCCAAAACCATTTTATTTATAAGTGTAATCTTCCCATCAGATCCTGCAAACGGTAATGCTTCCAGCCTGCAAAAATATATCCCTGAGGGCACATTTGCATTCCATTCTAATTTATGTGATCCTTGACTCAGCGTACCTTCAAATAAGGTAGCGATGTTTTCACCCAGAGTATTATAAACGGTTACACGCACAAACGACTCTTTTGCAAGAGTATATTGAATTGTTGTAGTGGGATTAAAAGGATTCGGAAAATTCTGGTGAAGTTCAAAACCTCTTTCTTTAAGGTTTTCTCCCGAAACTGTGGTCGGTATCGGGTCATATTTCAACCAGTGATTAATGATAAAATTGTAATTAGCGGCAGAAGCAGTGGTGTTAAATCGGTATGGTCTGCCGGCGATGTAAACAAATGTACCCATTGTATCCTTTTTGCATACTATACCCGCAACATAAGTAGTGGTTTCATTATCATCAAAAATCGTAATTGCATTGCTGGAAGCATCAAGATAAACCATCTGTGCCCTTGTATTTCCGGTTGTAGGTGCCATAGAGACAAGGCTGTCATGTTTACTTATAAGAGGAGTAGTAATGTCAACAAGTCCCGTAACAGAGGTTATACCGCAATAAGATTTTATTTCCGCTGAGAGATAATCTCCCCCCTGACGGGTTGCCAAAAGAAAGTTGCCTCCCGAATTAATATATTGCATTACTGTTGACGCATCCCAAAAGGCAAAATCACCTCCGTAATTATTTCCAAACCAGATTACCCTGGGATACATTTTCAGAACATCAAGTGGTATTTTTCTGTCGAAGAAAAACTTTTTCTGAATTTGTGTATTTGTTGAATAATCATACCCTTGCAATCCAAACAAATCCCATACATCCACTTCATGACTGCCAAAACCCGCAGAGCTATTATAAAAATTAGCCATATCTGCAGGATAGGTCACGAATTCAATACCATTTACTACAAGAATATCCGAATGGGCTTTAAGAGCATTAATATAACCGGAAAGAATTCTGGTACGCTGTGTAATTCCATCGCCAACAATAAGTTTAACCGAATACTCTCCCTCATCTGTAAAGGTAAAAGTGGGGTTCTGAATTGTTGCATCAATTGTTCCGTCATTGTTAAAATCCCAACTCCACGATGTAACTGGGTTTCCACCCGAACCGGTAGAGTAGTCAGTAAAGGAAACTGTAAATGGAATTGCCCCTAAAGTCCTGTCAGCCTGAAATGCTGCATTAAGTTGAGCAGAAAGTCCAAAGTCTGCGTGAGCCGACTGATAGATTTCTTTTGTATCTGTTCTTTGAATAAATGCAACAACGCGTAAACTGTCAAAAATGACTGAACTTCTGAAACCGGCTGTAGGGATATAGGAGAATTCCATTTCAACAGAATCTCCCGGAGCCGGTATTGCAAACTCAACTCCCTTTCCATCTGGCAGCATTTTGCGTGAAATATTGAAAAACTTTAATTCACCATTCGGTCCGGGAGGTGTTGAGAACTGAATTGTCCTTTCGGTAATTGCAAGGAAAAGACGAGTCATGGTAAATGTGGTATTATCCGAAGGATCCCGTTTAATTTTAACCTTTACATTCAGTACATCGTTCGCAAATCTATCGGCAATCAATTCGATGAAAAATGGCGAGTATTGTGCGTTGCCGGTATTTACTGCATTTTCTAACGCAGATTGAGATGTGCCTATAGTTGTTCCATTAACAACTATCCACGGTACTGAATTCACTCCATAAACTCCTCTCCTTTTATTATTGTCTGTGGAATTCAATAAATACATCGGATCATACGCACTTGGCCATTCAACATTATATACAAGATGTGTTATACTCTTCGAATTAAGCAATGAGGCTGTCGTAGCGTTATACCACGAGTTATTAATATTTGCACAAGGCACACAACCTGCGTTAGTAAACCGCTCGACTATTGATAATTTGGGGTAAGAGTATAACCCTGTCATTAGTACTGCAAGCAGAAGAAGAATCAATACTCTACGCATGCATAAACCTTTCTGATTTTAGTCAAAAAATAGTAATTACAAAAAAATTAAAAAGAAAATATAAATTTCTAAGACAATTCTTTATGAATTGGAACTTGGTAAATACAGCCTGAACAGTGAGCCTTTATTAACTTCACTTTGTACTTCCAATCTCCCATTCATTGCTTTAACAATTTTCTCCGCGTTGGTTAGCCCCAGTCCTAATCCTTCAAACTGTCTGTTGTAACCTTCGTGTACCTGCTTAAAAGCTTTAAATATAATCTGCATATCATTCTCACTTATTCCGATACCTGTGTCAGCAACATCAATCCGAACATTTTTCTGGTTATCTTCCAATACAACCTCTTCAATTCGCACGGAGACAGAACCCGACTTTGTAAATTTTACCGCATTATCAAACAAATAAATTAATGCCTTGTTAAGGAGCTCCTCATCTGCAACGCATTGCAAATCATGGTCGGAATAAGTGAGTGAGAATTGCAATCCTTTTTCCTCCGCATCCAGTTTATAACGAGAAGAAATATAATTAGCGATTGAAACTACATTCACATTATCCTGTTTAATTTTTATCATACCCGACTCCAACTGAGAGAGTGTCATCACCATATCAACAGTATCTAAAAGTCGCATTGCAGATTTATGTATTTTATTTGAGAACATCTCAATTTCGGTCTGGTCAGAATCGTTCTTTAGTATATTCGAAAATCCAAGTATTACATTCAATGGCGTTCTGAATTCATGACTGACATTTGCAAGAAGCATCGTTTTCAGCCTGTCAGATTCCTCAGCGGCATCCAGAGCTCTCCGTAGATCCAGCTCCATATTTTTTCTGCGGGTTATATCCTCCGAGACTTTGAGATATGCAATAGGTATATCTTTATCATTCCTGATCGGTGAAATCAAAACCGATTCCCAATACAGTTCTCCGTTTTTCTTTTTGTTTTGTATTTCACCCATCCACTCTTCACCATTTGTAATCTTTTCCCACAACTCCTTGTATATTAATTCATCCATTGTACCACTTTTTAGTACTGTTGGTTTTTTCCCTTCCACTTCAGTAAATGTATATCCGGTAATTCGCTCAAATGCATTATTCACATAAATAATTATTCCATCAAGATCAGTAATCATCGCAATTGCAGGACTCTGCTGAACTGCTCTCGAAAGCATCATTATTTGATTTAATGCTCTTCTTTTTTCTGTAACATCACGAAAAACAGATAAAAGCACCTTGTTATTTTTTTCTGTTTCAAGAATAATAAAGTTGAGGTCAACCAATACATTTTCGCGGTTTTTCAGAAATATTTCTGCCTCAACAACAGAGGTCTCTTCAAGATTTTCAAAGCTCTCCAGATAATCTTTCATAATCTGTTGTTGAGTATAATGATTCTCATCATAAATTGTGTAAAATGGTTTGCCTAGTAAATCACTACGAGGAATTTTCACGAGGTGACAGAATGCTTCATTGACATCAATCATAATACCGTTTCTATCTGTTATCCTGAATGCATCAAGAGACTTCTCCCATACCATCCTGAATCGTTTTTCGGAGGAAATCAACAGATCTATAGTTTTCCGTCTTTCGGAAATATCCCTTGTCACCATCTGAAATGTAAATTCTTCATTCGTACTCCCCGAAATTGTTTTTACTATTGATTCAACCCAAACAAAATCCCCATCGGCTTTCAGCATACGGTAAGAAAAATTTGCCCGGTCAGGTTTTTGAAATGTTGAACTTAATAAAACATTATAAACCGGTTCATCTTCGGGATGAACAAATTCAATTAGCAGTTTACCGGTTAACTCCTCCGGAGTGTAAAGAAGAATATGTTCACACGATGGTGAAATATAAAGTATTTTCCCTTTCTGATCATGTAATGTTATAATATCGGTTGAGTTCTCCGCCAGAAGCCTGTAACGAGCTTCTCTTTCCTCAAGAAGTTTTCTCTGTTTTGCTTCATCAGTAATATCTTCACAAACCCCGACGAAACTACCTTTATTTTCTATGCTATCTTCAAATGGGAAAAGACTAAGTACAAAAGTTAAATCGTGTAACTGTATGATTGTATTGATAGAGCCGATTTTAATTCCTTCGGTTATTGCACTTATTAATTCGGGGTAGGCTGAAAAGACAACTGAGTAATGATCTCCCGTTTTCCCATTCAATGAAATTTTACCGAGCGCCTTACCTTCGAGTAATTTTACCTCCCCGTTTCCACTAACAACAAAATGAAAAATTGGAGTATTCTTCAGCACTGCTTTATAAAGAAATGATATTTCATCCAAATCAGCTATCGTCGCATTTATCCGGCTGGTCATTCGTACAAATGATTCTGCCAGATCTTTTACCTCATCATCATAATCACTTGTAACAAGTTTTGGTACCTCTGCTCCCTTGGTAAAATTCTCTACTGCAAGTGATATTTCACGAAGCGGCATTCCGACAATTTGGTAAATAACAGCGCCGGAAATAATGAAGAAAAACACAAATCCCACTAAAACGATTTGTAAGAGTTCTCTTTCTAATCCGAATACTATACTGATTGAGCTACCGGTAGGTGTATAGAGGCATATAATATCATTACCTGTTTTGGATTTATTAAAATAAAAGACTTCTCGATCAGTCCTCCCAACTAAAATTGTATCTCTGAAATTTTGTGTCAAATGTCGTTGTACAAAGTCAGAAATCAGTTTTTTATGATCTTCATTTTTCAATTCGGAGTAACGAAATCCACCATTCGCATCTATAATAGTTAAATAAATATTTGTCTTATCAGCTTCAGTCTTTCGCTCATCTTTCCAATCCTCATTAAACCAATTAATTTTCGATTCTATTATTGATGATTCTCTGCGAAAAATTTCTCTGTCTCGTTCCAGAATTGCATAGACAACTTTCTTATTATAAAACATACCCAGAACAATTACCGGTATGCTCGAAAGTAATAAGAAAATTAAAACCATTCTGAATGCAAATATTCGTTTCCCTAACACAGAATGAATTATTTCGGGTATATTGCGTGCCTGTTTTTGTTCAGAAAAAAATAAATTTTTTCCCCATCGTGGTTTTCTGGCGCTATGTGTAAGTACGAGGTATAGTAACACACTATACAAATTTGTAAACAGCATCTAAGGCAACCATCCATCAACCAAATTGAGTAAATCCTTTATGAATGAAGTACCTGAACCTATGTAATAACGGTAAAAATCCGTGAAGAAAAAGAATGTAGCAGTAAATACGGGCAAATAAAATACATAGTAATAACACACAATAGCTACGAATAACCGCAAACATTTCCGAAGTGTAACTCCCGGTCTGTTCACCCAATATTTATACATAAAAGCAAGAAGAACAGAAGGAAGAACATGTTGAAAAACTATATAGGTTGAGAGCGAGACATTAGGCGAATAAAAAGCGCCTAATATAGCAGTAATTGCACCGCCAACAGGACCCGTTATCATAGCGCTGAAAATTATAAAAATTTCTCTCGGATCCGTGGCCAGTCGCGTCCCCGGCAGATAAACCCGAATAATTCATTAAAGAGCGTTAATTTTGTCAAAGTAATTGAGATAAAATAAGATAGACCCAAAATGGATAATACCGAAAAAGTGCAGTTGCTACCGATAGAATACAGTGATAAACCTGTAAGTCCATGGGGAG
>CAYTLQ010000120.1:0-13830 GCA_964438715.1 uncultured Ignavibacteriaceae bacterium | reverse complement strand
AAACAAACCATTTTGGCATCAGGATGATGAAATCCGAAAAAATGAGCAGTTGACTTTCAATCAGATGTGGGGGAAAGATCCGAAAACTGTCTGAAACCAGTGCTGTTTTCTCATAAAATAGCTTAATATTTAAGCCTCTCTTCTTTACGCCGTTTTATTTTTGACAGCAATGATCCTTTATATAAGTTGAGTTTCTCAAAGTCTCATATTTTTTGATATTTTACTAATATTTAATATCTTTAAGTTCGTTTAAAAAATATTTTTGCCGGGGTGGCGGAAGTGGTAGACGCACAGGACTTAAAATCCTGTGGAAATTTATTTCCGTGCCGGTTCGAGTCCGGCCCTCGGTACCAACGAGAAAAATACTGAACGGAACAGATGCTTTCTGTTTAATTAAAATTCTTCGCCGGAGTGGCGGAATTGGTAGACGCGCTGGACTCAAAATCCAGTCTGGCTTACACCAGGTGCCGGTTCGAGTCCGGCCTTCGGTACAGGTTATAGTTCAGTAATGGGTTCTTAGCTCAGTCTGGTTAGAGCGTCTGTTTGACGTACAGAAGGTCATAGGTTCGAATCCTATAGAACCCACCATTACCGGAGTTTTCTCCGTTTTTTTTTATTATTAGAAATTATGAGTATTACAATTACCTTTCCCGATGGTAAAAGTCGGGAATATGAATCAGGAATTATAGCTGCTGATGTGGCAAAATCTATTTCACACAAGCTCGCTGATGAGGCTCTTGCGGTTGAAATAAACGGTGTTGTTAAGGAACTATATACACCGATAAATGATTCAGTCAACATTCGGTTCCTTACCTTTGATGATCCCGAGGGAAAACATGTTTACTGGCATTCCTCATCGCATCTGATGGCTCATGCGATCTCGGATCTATATCCGGAGGCGAGGTTTGGTGTCGGACCGGCGATCGAAAACGGGTTTTATTACGATTTTGATATCAATAAAAAGCTGACTGAAGAAGACCTTCTGGAAATAGAAAAAAGGATGGCTCAGATTTCTTTAGAAGCCAATCCTTTCGTTCGTCAGGAGTTATCTAAAACTGATGCAGTGAAGTTTTTTTCAGAGGTTAATGACCCATACAAGCTCGAAATATTGAGTGAAATAGACGAAAACACTGAAACAATCAGTATTTATAAGGAAGGATCTTTCACTGATCTTTGTACTGGGCCACATCTTCCTAATGCAGGGAAAATAAAGTTTGTAAAATTACTTAGTGTTTCCGGTTCTTATTGGCGAGGAGATGAAAAGAATAAACAGCTTCAGAGGATATATGGGATTTCTTTTCCCAAAAAGAAAATGCTGGATGATTACCTCGCATTCCTTGAAGAAGCTAAAAAGCGTGATCATCGTAAGTTAGGAAAACAACTAGATTTGTTCAGCATCCACGAAGAAGCAGGAGCCGGTCTGATTTACTGGCATCCTAAAGGGGCTAGAATCCGGGTTGAAATTGAGGACTTCTGGAGAAAAGCTCATCTCGAAAATGGTTATGAGATTCTGTTTTCTCCACATTTAGGAAAAAGTTGGTTATGGGAGACTTCAGGGCATCTCGATTTCTATAAAGATAGTATGTATGCTGAAATGAAGATTGACGAGCAGGATTACTATATAAAACCAATGAATTGTCCGTTTCATATCATGATATACAAGTCCAAGCTCCATTCTTACCGGGATTTACCTCGCCGTTGGGCAGAATTGGGAACTGTATATCGGTATGAAAAAAGTGGTGTATTGCATGGCTTATTGAGGGTACGCGGTTTTACACAAGATGATGCTCATATATTTTGTGCTCAGGAACAAATAGAGGATGAAATCATTAAAGTTGTTAAGTTCGCTCAGCTTGTATGGAACTCTTTCGGGTTTAGCGATTTACGATACTACCTTTCTACGAAACCAGAGAAAGCCGTCGGAGAGGACTCACTTTGGGAGAAAGCTACTTCATCTCTCAAAACAGCATTAGATTCCCTGAATTTACCCTATGAGGTTGACGAAGGTGGCGGAGCATTTTATGGACCTAAGATTGACATCAAGATTAAAGATGCCCTCAATCGTGAATGGCAGATGAGTACAGTTCAATTCGATTTTAATCTTCCCGAAAGATTTGACTTAAAATATATTGGTGAAGATGGTAAAGAACATCGGCCATTTATGGTACACAGAGCACTGCTTGGTTCATTGGAGAGATTTTTTGGCGTATTGATTGAGCACTACGGCGGAGCATTTCCTGTTTGGTTGGCACCAACACAGGTTGCAGTAATTCCCGTATCTCAGAATTTCAGTTCTTACGCAGAGCAGGTACATAAGCAACTTGTATCCTCCGGTATAAGAGCAGAATTTGATGAGCGAAATGAGAAAATAGGCTTTAAAATTCGGTATTGGGAAACTTTAAAGGTTCCTTACATGATTATTTTGGGTGAAAAAGAACAATCAGGTACAAATGTTTCGGTTCGTCAGCATAAAAAAGGTGATTTGGGTACAATGAAAACAGAAGATTTTATTGACCGCATCACTAATGAAATCAAAAATAAATCTGTTAACTAATAGAGAGGTATAGTATCAGTAATATCGATGAAGTCCGCGTCAATGATGACATAAAAGCATTAAAAGTTAGGGTAGTTGATGAGGACGGAACACAGTTAGGAATCTTTCTTGTTAAAGATGCCGTACGGCTCGCTAAAGAGCGTGAAAAAGACCTTGTGGAAATTGCGCCAAAAGCCGATCCGCCGGTTTGTAAAATAATCGATTTTGGTAAATACAAGTATGAAATCCAAAAACGGGAAAAAACGCAGAAAAAGAATCAGCATGTTTCGCTTCTGAAAGAAATTCGTTTTCATCCCAATACTGATACTCATGACTTCGATTTTAAGACAAAACATGCGGTGAATTTTTTAGAAGAAGGACATAAAGTAAAGGCGGTTGTGTTCTTCAAAGGCAGAGAACTGGCTTATACGGAACAGGGAGAAGCTCTCCTTAATCGTTTTGTAGAAAGTATTCAGGATCTCGCGAAAATTGAGTCACCTGTAAAAATAGAGGGGCGTAATATGAGTGTAATTGTTGCGCCTCAAAAGCAAAAGACTAAAAAGAAACAATAACATCAGGATAGAACGATGCCAAAAATGAAGAGTAATCGTGGGGCGGTAAAAACATTCAAAAAAACTGCTTCCGGTCAATTCAAACGGAAAAAGGCTTACAAAAGCCATATATTAACATCGAAAAGCAGGAAGAGAAAGAGAAACCTCCGCCATGGCACATTGGTTTCCCCTGCCGATGCATCCCGTGTCAGTACAATGATACAATAAAAAGAGGTCACTATGCCACGATCAAAAAACAAGGTTGCATCGCATAGACGCCGTAAAAAAATCCTATCAATGGCAAAAGGCTATTGGGGTAAGCGGAAAAATGTTTATACGATTGCAAAGAACCATGTCGAGAAGGGTCTTCTTCATGCCTTTCGCGACAGAAAACTCAAAAAACGGACATTCAGAAGCCTTTGGATTGTCCGTATTAATGCGGCTGCCCGCCAGCATGGTTTGAGCTATTCACAGTTAATGAATGGTTTGAAACAGAAAGGCGTTGTCATTAACAGAAAAGTTCTTGCCAGCGTTGCTGTAGAAAATCCGGGAGTTTTTGCCGAATTAGTAAACTTTATTAAAGGTTAGTTTCATCCTCCCACCCATTTAAACAAGGGTGTGGAGGATTCTCTTTTTTAAACCAATTTTCTTATGCTTGAAAAAATTAAAGAATTAAGTCATCAAATTGACAGTGAATCTACCCAAGTCAGCACCTCGTCTGATCTGGAAGCATTCCGAATAAAATTTCTCAGTCGTAACAGTGTAGTCTCTAATTTATTTGATGAACTAAAAAATTTACCGAAAGAAGAAAAACCGGTTGCCGGCAAAGAGCTAAACCTGCTTAAAAATAAAGCCGAAACAATTTATAAAGAGTTGAAGGAAAAGATTGAGCTTTCGGGATCCAATCAGAAAAGCATACCTGATTTGACTCTTCCGGGTAGAGTTCAAAGAACCGGAACCAAACATATAATTAACACTACGCTTGAGGAAATGAAAAACATCTTCAAGCAAATGGGTTTTTCGGTTTATGAAGGACCAGAGCTTGAGTCAGATTACAATAATTTTTCTGCATTGAATTTTGCCGACAATCATCCTGCCCGTGATATGCAGGATACTTTTTTTATCAGTGAAAAATTTCTCCTCAGAACACATACCTCACCTGTACAAATTCGTACTATGGAGCGATTAAAACCTCCTATAAGAGCGATAATGCCGGGACGCGTTTTTAGAAATGAGGCAATCAGTGCAAGAAGTTATTGCATGTTTCATCAGGTCGAGGGGTTATATGTTGATAAAAATGTAACATTTGCTGATCTGAAGGGGACATTAGTTAGTTTTGCTAAACAGTTTTATGGCTCTAATCTAAAATATCAGTTCAGGGCAAGCTTTTTTCCTTTTACTGAACCCAGTGCAGAAATGGATATAACATGCTTCATTTGTCAGGGCAAAGGTTGCAGGGTTTGTAAACATACCGGATGGCTTGAGATCCTTGGATGTGGAATGGTTGATCCGAATGTATTGAAAAATGTTGGGTATAATCCTGAGGAGGTTAGTGGCTATGCTTTTGGAATTGGGATTGAGAGGACAGCCCTTTTGAAATATAATATTCCTGATATCCGTTTTTATTTTGAAAACGATATCAGATTTCTGAAACAATTTTAATTACCGTGGTGATATTTTGAAGATTTCTTATAATTGGCTAAAAGAGTATATAGATCTAACCGGTATTACATTAGAACAATTAATTCACGATCTTACAATGGCCGGCCTTGAGGTTGAATCTTCTGAAAACAAAGGAGAGCAATTGAAAGGCTTTATAGTAGGAAAAGTAGTTACAAAAGAAAAGCACCCAAATGCAGATAAACTATCTGTTTGTTTAGTAGATACAGGTTCCGAAGTCAGTCAGATTGTATGCGGAGCGCCAAATGTTTCTGCAGGACAAACCGTACCCGTAGCGCTTCCCGGAGCTGTTGTAGCTTCATCAGGTATGCAAATCAAAAAGGCAAAATTACGCGGTGTTGAATCGAATGGAATGATTTGCAGTGAAGTGGAACTGGGCGTTGGTGACGACCACTCAGGAATTATGGTACTACCCGACGATCTGAAAGCGGGTACACCGCTTGCTGAAGCTCTTGGTTTGGATGATATTATTCTTGAGATCGGAATAACTCCGAATCGACCGGATGCACTATCGCACATTGGCGTAGCAAGGGATATTTCCGCTATATACAATAGACCATTACTTAATCCATATACGAAACTACAGCCTGATGCTACGGATAATTCAGACAAATTTAAAATAATTATAGAGGATAGTGAACTTTGCCCGAGATATTCAGCAAAAATTGTTCAGGGAGGAAAAGTTGCAGATTCCCCTGAATGGCTTCAGAAAAAAATAAAAGCAGTTGGGCTTAGACCAATTAACAATATTGTAGATATTACTAATTTTATACTTTATGAATCTGGTCAACCTATACATGCCTTTGATTTGGATAAGCTGAACAAAAATACAATTATTGTAAAAAGGGCAGGCGCAATTAGTACATTTACTACACTTGACTCAAAAAAAAGAGAACTGCCTCCTGATGCTCTTATGATTTGTGATGGCGAAAAACCCGTAGCAATAGCAGGTGTTATGGGCGGTGAAAATTCGGAGGTTACTTCATCAACAGTCAATGTTTTAATAGAGAGTGCATTTTTTAATGCCGGCAGTATCAGAAAAACAGCAAAGTCGCTTGGGTTAAGCACTGATGCCAGTTACCGGTTTGAAAGAGGTACCGATCCGCAAATAACTGCATTAGTTGCCAAACGAGCCGCGGAGCTAATACAACAAGTTGCCGGAGGTACTATCATCAATACAGTAATAGATATTTATCCCGGAGAAAAACCGCCTCTTAAAGTTGAGTTTCGATATAACAGGTGTAAACAAATTCTCGGTTATGAGATTCCTCATGAATCAATCAAAAGTATCATTCGTAATCTTGGGTTTGTAATAGTAAATGAAGATGATTATAGAATTGAAGTAGTTGTCCCTACATTTCGACCCGATATTGAGCGTGAAATTGATATTATCGAAGAAGTTGCACGGATTTTTGGTTATGATAAAATACCCACAGTCGATTCAATTGCAGTACCTGCAATAAAGATTGAGGATGAGCAGGAATTTGAAACTGCAATAAGAGATTTTCTTATTGGTTATGGATTGAATGAGATTCTCAATAATTCGTTCATGAGTAAAAATTTAACCGGTTCACCTATTCAACCAATAAGTGTCCTTAATCCGCAGAATGCCGATATGGTATTATTACGGACATCTTTAGTACCCGGTATGCTTGAAACAATTCGAAATAATATCTATGTTTCTGAAAAATCGCTTGCATTTTTCGAGATTGGAAAAGTATTTGAATTGAAAAATCCTGAATTGAAGGGTTTTGATGATTTTCAGGAGAAACAGTCTCTGGTAATTGCTTTAACCGGAAATGCTCAGGAAAAAGAATGGTATAGTAATGCACGCCAATTTGATTTTTTTGATGCAAAAGGAATTGTATCGGTATTACTTGATAAGTTCTTTGCTGATGAAAGCAAGGGAGAACTTCCGGTAAATGAAGGAAACTACCTCTACGAGTATTATCTCGATTATACTTTGAAAGGTAAAGGCTGTGCCCGTATTGGAAAGGTAAAGAAAGAGATACTCAAAGAAAACGGCATTGAACAAACGGTTTTTTTGTGTGAAATTGATATCGAATATCTTAAGAAAATTATTCCTTCAAGAAAGGTGTATAGGGAACTACTCAGATTTCCAAAAGTTTATCGTGATATGGCTCTTATAACTGACAGAGAGGTATCAGCCAACAGTATAAAAAATTTCATCCTTGATGGAAGATTTACTATATTAAAGAAAGTAACAATTTTTGACTTATTTGAGAGTGAGTCACTTGGAGTAGGTAAAAAAAGTTTGGCATTTAATCTCGAGTTTTACGATTCCAACAGAACGCTCTCTGATGAGGAAGTTGAAACAGTCTTTAAGAAGATAATAAAAGAAGTAACAGAAAAATTTAACGCCGTATTGCGAGGTTAAAAGTGGCTGATAACTCAAAATTTGAATCATTTCTGTCTGAACTTAACTCACTTGAGAGTCAGATTGGAATTCTGGTTGAAAATCTGAGAATTTCTGAAGAAAAGAGAAGGGAGACGGAGAAATTATATCAGTCACTGAAAAAAGAGAACGAGAACTTGCGAATTCAGATTGAATCTTTGCGACTTGATCTTGAAAAGCGAAAAAGTGTAACAGTACAAATTGATCCCGCGAAAATTCGCGAAGGAGAAATTTTAAAACAGAGAATTCAGGAGATGGTCAAGAAAATTAATGGACATATCTCCGGTTAAATTGTCCAAAGGGACAGACATTGTATGAATGATAAGAAGAAGCTAAAAATAAAAATCTTTGATAAAGAATATTCCTTATTAGTCGAGGACGAAGAGATTGCGAGGGAATTGGCTTTGTATGTAAATAGGGTAATGGAGGAGGTTAAAGAGGAACTTCCTGATCAACCTACGCAGACAATTTCTATAATTGCGTCATTGAATATTGCATACGACTTTTTTCTTGAAAAAAGCAGAAACAAGGAATTTCTTATTCAGGCAAATGACAAAGTCAAAAAGTTAAAACTTCTCCTCAATCAAACGACAATGTCTAATCCCATCTAATTTTTCCGCTCTGCCGGTTGTGAATAAACATTATAGAACTAACTATATTCACATAGGGAGAATGACTTTCGGCGTCGAATGCAGGCCTTACTTTCTCTTCAGAGGAAGATGCAATTACTGCACATTGGAAGCATGAAGCGTTGGGCAATTTCCCGCACATATTCGAATCAGGGTTCTACCTGTTTGAGTTGTAGCCGGCAGAATGCGGATTATTCGAATACTGTAAGGAGAACATAGAATGGAACTTTACTGGTTAATACCATTAGATATTTTATTAGTCGTGATATTTTTCTATCTCGGCTGGTATTTCAATAATAAATTGGGGAAAAAAAGTATTGTTGCTTCTGAGGAGCGTGCCAGAGAAATCCGTGAGCGTGCTGAAAAAGATGCCGTAGGGATAAAAAATGATGCAGAAAAAGAGGCTGCTGCAATCAAAAGGGAAAAACTTCTCGAGGTAAAGGATGAATGGTACAAGAAAAAAGTTGAATTTGATAACGATGTTAATCAAAAGAAACAGAAGTTACTAAACCTCGAAAAACAGCTTCGCCAGCGTGAGGAAAATATTGATAAAAAAGTAGAAGCCCAGGCTGCAAAAGAAAAAGAAATTCGTATTCTGGAAAAAGAGTTACAAAGCCTTCGTGCTTCGATTGAACAAAGACAGTTGGAAATCAACCGATTGGAAAAGGAGCAAAATGAGCGCCTTGAGAAAATTTCGGGACTCACCGCCGAGGAAGCTAAAAAAATGTTAATGGAAAATATGGTGCAGGAAGCCCGAAATGAGGTAGGAAAAGCGGTAAAGGAAATTTATGAAAAAGCAAAAGCAGATGCTAAAAAAGAAGCACAAAAGGTTATAATTCAGGCTATTCAAAGAACAGCCGCGGAGTGTTCTGTTGAGACAACAGTTTCGGTTGTTCAGATACAAAATGACGAATTAAAAGGAAGAATCATTGGAAAAGAAGGCAGAAATATCCGTGCCTTTGAAGCTGCTACCGGAGTTGATGTAATTGTCGATGACACACCGGAAGCGGTTATTTTATCATCTTATGATCAATTCCGAAGAGAGGTTGCCAGAATATCTCTGGAACGGCTGATTGCCGACGGTAGAATCCATCCCGCAAGAATTGAAGAAGTTGTGAACAAGGTACAAAATGATCTTGAAGAAGAGATGTTCAAGGAGGGGGAACATACTGTACTGCAATTGGGAATTCACGGAATGCACAATGAGATGATCAAACTTGTCGGTAGGATGAAATATCGGTCAAGTTATGGACAGAATTTATTACAGCATAGTATTGAAGTGGCCTATCTTACCGGAATAATGGCGGCAGAGTTAGGATTAGATCCTGTAATGGCAAAGCGTTCCGGACTTCTTCATGATATTGGTAAAACGATGGATAGGGTAATTGAGGGCCCTCATGCACTAATTGGTTTTGATCTTGCGAAGAAGTATCGTGAGCACCCTATCGTATGTAATGCTATTGGTAGTCACCACGATGATATTGAGATGGAACATCCGATAGCACCTCTTGTTCAGGCAGCAGATGCAATTTCAGGCGCCAGACCCGGAGCGCGAAGAGAACCCATTGAGGGGTATGTAAAACGCTTAGAGACTCTTGAGTCATTGGCGAAAAGTTTTGAAGGAGTAGCTAAAACCTATGCAATTCAGGCTGGAAGAGAAGTTCGCGTTGTTGTGGAGCATGAAAAAATAGATGATATTTTTGCCGATAAACTTGCTTACGATATCGCAAGAAAAATAGAAACCGAGATGGAATATCCCGGACAAATAAAAGTTACCGTTATCCGTGAAGTACGAAAGGTTCATTTCGCCAAATAAATCAGGCGGAATTCCGGAAAATCGGGAAAAACTTCTCTGCTTTTTTATTAATGAAAAAAATAAAAGTTGCTGTCACCGGAAATATCGGGTCAGGGAAAAGTGAGTTCTGCAAATACATTGAAAATTCAGGTTATCCGGTTTTCTATGCGGATCAGATTTCAAAAAAAATTCTTGCCGAAAATCCTACTGTAATTAAATCGATAAAGGATGCTTTTGGGCAGGAATCGTATATCGATGGAGCTCCTAATACTCATTATCTCGCTGATGTTGTTTTTTCAGACCCTGAACGAGTAAAAAAAATCAATTCAATACTTCATCCAGTGGTTTTCGAAGTTTCTGAAGAACTAATGAAAACCGCACTTAGAAAACATAATATAGTATTTTATGAAGCAGCTTTGATTTTTGAATCGGGGCGAGAGAAATTATTTAACTATGTCGTTCTTATAACAGCGCCAGAGCAATTACGCTTTGAAAGAGCCGCATCCGGTAGAAAAATGAATTTCGACGAGTTTCATAAGCGGGAAATGAACCAGATTGCTGAAGAACAAAAAGCAAATTATGCTCATTTTGTTTTCATTAATGATAGCAGTATTGAAGAACTTCATAAAAAGGCGTCACTTTTAATAACCCTTTTAAAAGCCAGGATTAACTGACGATGGTAGGTATTCAGGGAATTGAGGGGTCTTATAGCCATAGAGCAGTTCAGTTATTATGTGGCAAAGAAGTAAAGTGGTTTCCTTACCGGAGTTTTGTTGAATGCTTTAATGGTCTTAGATCAGGGAAAGTCGATTCTATTCTTGTTCCGTTTGAAAACAGAATCACCGGAATAATTCCCGAAGTTGCAGAATTATTATTTGAACATCAGGTGATCTTTACTCAAGAGATATCACTGTCTTTGGACCATACTTTGCTTTCAAAAGTTCCCACCACAATAGAGAAGATTCGTAAAATATTCTCCCATCCGCAAGCGATAGCCCAATGCAGTACTTATTTAAAGAAACTTAAGAATGTTGAGATTATTCCCGTTTATGATACTGCCGGTGCAGTGGAGTATTTGGGTAACTCCGACTCATTTGCAATTATTGCAGGTGCTAATGCAATGAAATTATTTCATTTGCATACAGTTGAGATAAATATTCAGGACAGGGAAGATAACGCCACAAGATTTGTCCTCGTAAATCATAAATTCTCAGAACAAACTTCCTTCACTAAACTCACATTATTAAGCTCTATTAATGAGGGTGAACGAATATCAGAAATCTTCAAGCAGTTCGGCTTATGCTCTTTTCGTTCGGAACAAATTACTTCAAATTTAAGTCCATTGTATTTTGAGGAATACAAATTCGATACTCCTCAATTGTATAAAAACACTAAAGAATTAATATTGCAAAATAGCCACAGAGGTTTGATTATTTGTGGTGTGACTACCTGACAATTAAAACTAATATTAATTCGTTTTTAAGTTCTAAAAAAATCTATTGAAAAAACTCCCATACCACTTATAATTTGTAAAAAGCTTTCGGAAATTTCATCACTATATTTTATCTGATAACGGTTCAATCTGAGAGGTTTGTTTAACTGTTTATAAAAAAGTAATTTTGTACTTTACAATTACGGAAATATTATGAATAGCGTTAATAATCTCGTTGTCAAAGTGGTTGAACTGATGCCTAAATCGGTTGTACATATATTTGCGAATAAATATATAGCCGGGGATACTTTAGACGATGCGGTAAAGTTTGTAAAGGAACTGAATAAAAAAGGCATCTTTGCAACAATGGATGTATTGGGAGAGTCGATTAAAACTAAAGATGAAGCTCTAGCGGCAAAGAAAGAATGCTTAGAGGCACTTAACGCAATTCATACTAATAATTTGAAAGCTAATCTCTCAATAAAGCCGACACAATTTGGACTTATGCTGGATGAGGATTTTTGTTATGAAAATGTCAAAGAGTTGGTAGAGAAGGCAAAATCAATTAATAATTTTATCCGTTTGGATATGGAGGATTCAGCCACAACGGACAAGATTATTAATTTATACAAAAAGTTACGCTTAAATTATACAAATGTCGGTGTGGTATTACAGTCTTATTTACATAGAACATTAAAAGATGTACAGACTCTCGGTTCAGTTGGTACAAATTATCGTTTGTGTAAAGGAATTTATGTTGAACCTGAGCAAATAGCCTTTAAAGACAGGCAGGAAATCAGAGATAATTATATGGCTGTTTTAAGGGAAATGTTTGCGAATGGCAGTTATGTCGGTATAGCCACTCACGATGAATATCTTATCGATGAGTCCGAAAAACTTATTCAGTCAATGGGTATTAAACCGGACCAATATGAGTATCAGATGCTTATGGGTGTTAGGGAAGATCTTCGTGATAAACTTAATGCCAGAGGGAAAAAGGTACGAATATATGTACCCTATGGGAAGGACTGGTATAAATATTCAATCAGGCGTTTGAAAGAAAATCCAAAAGTAGCAATGGATATTGCTAAAAATATTTTCTAATGCGAATTCTTGCATTTGAAACCTCCTGCGATGAGACCTCCGTTGCGGTTTTAACTAATGATGAAGTGTTACAAAATCTCGTTTATTCCCAAGATTTTCATAAAATTTACGGAGGTGTTGTACCGGAACTTTCCAGTCGTGCTCATTTACAAAAAGTTGTCCCTCTGAGTCGGGAAGCGCTTCGTTTATCAGGATTAACATTTAGCAATATTGATCTTATTGCCGCTACCGCAGGGCCGGGTCTCATAGGTGCATTGCTCGTAGGATATACTTATGCTAAAGGCTTATCCTTTGCACTCAAGAAACCATTTATACCTGTAAATCACATTGAAGGACACATTTATTCAGGTTTCTTAAATAATGAAAAACCAAAATTTCCAATGCTGTGTCTGGTTGTTTCAGGAGGACACACCATGCTTTTAATGGTAGAAAGTTTCACGAGAATGCGTTTGCTCGGTCAAACCGTTGACGATGCTGCAGGTGAGTCATTTGATAAAGTTGCAAAAATGTTAGGCTTACCTTATCCGGGCGGTCCTTCAATACAAAAAGCAGCAGCGAGCGGAGATCCACACGCTGTCAAATTTCCTGTTTCTGTTCTTAAAAATTTTTATGATTTTTCCTTCAGCGGACTGAAGACTGCTGTGAGAAGATATATCGAGGGATTGGGTCAGGAACTTGGTTCGGTAGATTCGAAATTAGTTCCCGATATTGCTGCATCCTTTCAATCTACAGCTGTGAAATCACTTACACAGAAAATAGAAAAAGCACTTACAGATTTTGATTGTAATTCACTTACGCTAGTAGGTGGAGTAGCGGGAAATCAGCTTCTGCGGGATGAGTTCTATGCATTGGGAGAAAAATACAAGAAAACTGTTGTTATTCCTCCAATGAAATACTGTGGTGATAATGCTGCAATGATTGGATTTCGGGCGTATTCTCTAGCCGAACAAGGATTAACTTTTTCAACGGATTATGAACCTTTTCCCAATTTTTTTTCAGATTATTTGATTGATGATTAAATACTGAAAGTGGAGAGACAGCAATATAGATAAAGATTCTTTAAATAAGTTATCTGAGGAAGAGAGAAAAAAACTCCTTGCCTCCTATCGTAGTGAGGTAGATGAGATTGACAGGAGAATTGTAAAACTTCTTTCATTGCGAACTCACTATAGTGTTGTCATCGGCAGAGTCAAGAGGTCTTTGGGAATGGTAACATATTCACCTGAAAGAGAAAGAGATATTATTCAAAAAATATCACTTAACGCCGAAGAGCCTTTACATCCTGAAGTTATCAAAAAAATTTATGAACGCATCATCGACGAGTCCCGTGCGATTCAAAAAGAAGAATCGGAAAAGGGAGAAATTTATAAGGTTAAAAAGGTAAAATCTTTGAAATATAAGCGTTTCTTTAAATTTAATAAACTCCATGTATCTATTTTAATTAGCGCTGCCACACTATTTCTGATACTTGTTCTTTTTACTCCTAATTATTACTCAGGTACAGAAGAAAAGAGAGTTGAGGTAACTCCGGGCGAATCATTTTCATCAGTCTCAGATAAATTACATTCCGCGGGTATTATAAGAAATCAGTTTCTCTTCAAGGTCTGCGGGTATCTTATGGGTTCGGTTGATGATATAAAACCTGGAAGATACCATGTACCAAGCGGTTTAAATTATTTTGATATAATAT
>CAYTLQ010000119.1:0-6560 GCA_964438715.1 uncultured Ignavibacteriaceae bacterium | reverse complement strand
CAAAGCCCATTTTCCATAAGACCTTTTCAGGTCGCTATAAGTAGCATTTCCGCTTAATTTCCCTTTTTTGCCATTGTTTAGATATTCTTCAATTTTTTGAATCAGGGGGGCTTCAGAACTCAGAAAATACCGGGCATTTTCAAGTGACAGAAATGATTCTGAAAGCTCAGAACCTATCTTGAAGGATTGGCGTGCAGAAATTTCACGGAAAAATTCTATATACGACTCAGAGGTAGAAACCGACTCTGGAAAATTTTCTTTACCGTACGACTTTAACCTTGCAACAAGAAGTTCATAGGTCAACCGGTCCTCATCGAGGAGTCCGGAAAGAATATTTTCAGTTTGTAGGGGCTGCATACGGTTTCATCCTTGAACCTTTATCTCATCCTTCATTAGATAACTTTCTATTCTATTATCGGATTTTCATCCCGGAACTTTAATATTAAATAAAAAAATTTACTGTATTTATCTAAACTACCCCTCTTTCCTTCCGATAATACCAGTAAGAGCAAAAATTTATTTGCCATTTTCATTATTCAAGGAGGAATAAAGACATGAATGCATCTGCCTTTAAGGTTATGCTTGTGCTTATTACCATTGGAGTGGGTATAGCACAACTTTATGGCACTGATAAGTTATCGGGTGAGGACGAATACGCTCCATTTGCCGATGAAATGCCTGCCCCTGTTGGCGGTCTTGAAAGTATCATAAAGTCAATTAAATACCCTTCACTTGCTCAGAAAGCCGGAGTTGAAGGAAAAGTTTTTGTATTGGCGTATATCAACGAAAAAGGTGGTGTGGATGATGTGAAAGTTGTGAAAGGAATTGGCGCCGGTTGCGATGAAGCCGCTGTTGATGCAGTAAAAAAAGCAAAATTTACGCCTGGAAAAATAAAAGGCAGTCCTGCCAAAGTAAAACTGTCGTTGTCACTTACATTTAAACTAAAGTAGGTTATGTCAATAAAAAATTATTTCCGTAATTTGAAGTTTGTAAGAAAATTACAGCTCAGTTTTTTTGCTCTTGCTGCTATTGCAACGATAATAGTTGTTGATAGCTATTTTCAAATCATTGAATTTAAAAAAGCCCGGGAGGAACATACCACCTCAATAGAAGAACCGGTAAAACTTCTCGATAAAATCCGACTTGAATACAAATCGATGCAATATACTCTTATGAAATTTGCCGTTCCTATGTTCGAGGGTGAATTTAATTCCTATGCCAGCAACATATCTTCAAGAAAACCTGTAATCGATTCTTTATTCAAAGTTGTTATAAATTTACCGTCCCTTGACTCTACTTCTAAAAAAGAAATTGCGAAAACAGAAAATCTTTGGAATAATTATCGAAATGTTGTGGTTGATGCGATACTCAGCGCCGGTATGATAAGGGATTTTGAAATGGCCGCTGTAGTTGCCTCTACTTCCGGTGAAGAAATGGGGGCGTCATTAGCTTCTACATTCGATAAAACTATTGAGAGTCTTAATAAATCAGGTGATATGAAAGCCGCTGAATTGAATGATAAAATTACATTTTCTGAAAATTTTATCATTGGCGGAATGGTGGTGGGAACATTTGTTTTCATATTGAGTGTTTTTGTCCTCGCTCCAACAATAACGAATCCAATAAATCATTTTGTTCGGATTCTCGAAAGTTTCTCGAAAGGAGATTTTTCAGAAAAGATTGAAAAAACTTCAGAAGATGAATTTGGACTCGTCATCGAAAATCTTCAAAAATTACAAGTCGCCCAAAAAGAAAAAATTTATGCGGCGAAGAGTATTGCCGCTGGTGTTTTTGAAAATGTCACTCCCGCCGGTCCGAATGATGAATTAGCAAACGCATTTAATTCAGAAGTGAATACTCTGAAATCGTTGTTTGATGAACTACATTTTCTTATTGAAAAAATTCATGATGGCGACCTTAGTATTCGCGGCAATGAACAGCGTTATAATGGAGGCTGGAAGTTGTACATGGAATCGTTTAATTCAATTCTTTCTTCCTTTATCACTCCAATCGAAGAGTCATCACGCGTTTTGCAAAGAATGGCTCAGGGCGATTTCAGCACGAAAATGACCGGCGAGTATAAAGGCGATTATCAAATAATGAAAGAGAATATCAACTTAGTTGTCGATTCACTTCGTGAAGTTTTAATTAAGGTAACTGAAACTACAAATGAGTTATCGGCTTCTGCTGCTCAGATTTCTTCTAGTTCGGAAGAAATGGCTGCCGGGGCTTCTGAACAAAATTCGCAAACGAATGATATAGCTGCAGCTATTGAGCAAATGGCTCATACAATTTCTGTTAACACAAAAAATGCTCATTTTGCCGATGAAAATGCGAAACTTTCAGGTAGTAAAGCAAAAGAAGGTGGGGCTGTAGTACTTCAAACTGTTGAGGGTATCAATCGTATTGCTGAAGTTGTGAATAAATCTACTGTCACAATACGCGAACTTGGGAAAAGCAGTGCGCAAATTGGTGAGATTGTAGAAGTAATTCAGGAAATTGCCGATCAGACAAATTTGTTAGCTCTCAATGCCGCAATAGAAGCAGCCAGAGCCGGTGATATGGGGCGTGGTTTTGCTGTAGTTGCCGATGAAGTAAGAAAACTCGCTGAGAGAACTTCTAATGCGACAAAACAGATTGCCGATATGATAAAAAATATTCAGCACGATACAAATGAAGCTGTTTCTGCTATAGAAGCCGGACACAAAGAAGTTGATAAGGGAAAGGAATTAGCACAGAAAGCCGGTGTAGCTCTTGAGGAAATAATTAAAATTACCGACGAAAATTCTCTTAGAATTTCTCAATTAGCTGTGGCAAGTGAAGAGCAAGCCGTTACCAGTGCCTCAATTTCGAAGAATGTTGGACATATCAGTAATGTAACCGAGCAGCTTGCTAGCGGCACCCAGCAAATCAGTCGTGCTGCTGAATCCCTTTACACTATGACCTCTAATCTTCAGAACATTCTTGACCGATTTAAATTTTCTTCTGCTCTTAGCGAGAACAGCAATGGTAAAGCACGAACGATAACACGAAATAATATTCTTATTACCAAAATTAATTAAGGAACAATCCAATATGGCAAAGGATCAATTAAAAACCGATACCAATGATCTTATACAATTAGTAAGTTTTATGGTAGGGGATGAGGAATTCGGTGTTGATATACTAAAAGTGCAGGAAATCAATAAAATGACACAAATAACAAAAGTGCCAAACGCTCCTGTATTTGTTGAAGGTGTTATTAATTTACGCGGGAAAGTAATTCCTATTGTTGACCTGAGAACACGGCTTGGTATTGAGCACAAAGAGCACGATAAAAATACTCGGATAATAGTTGTTGAATTACTTTCGCGGACAGTAGGATTTATTGTTGATGCAGTGAATGAAGTTCTTCGAATTTCAAAATCCATCACCGAAAAACCACCAACACTTGTTGCCGGTGTTGATGCTGAGTATATTACTGCGGTTGCAAAACTTGAAGACCGCCTGCTTATTTTACTGGACCTGGAGAAAGTTCTTCAGCAGGAAGAGCGTGAAGAATTAACTGCAATGGCTGAATAGGTTTTATTGGGAGAGAGAGTATTTTATAATACTCTCTCTATACCCATAAAACTTATATCATCCCTGAATAGTGAGCTACCTCTCCATTTTCGTAGTTCAAAATCAAGACTGGTAATTACATCCGAAAGCGGAATACTTTTCGATTGACTAAGAAACTGATAGAGTCTTTCTGTCCCGTAAATTTCATCAGAGGTGTTTACAGCTTCGGTAACTCCATCAGAATTAATAAACAACCTATCTCCCTTTTTCAAAGATAATGTTGTTTCTTCAAACTCCGATTCTTTAAACATTCCTACCGGAAAACCTCGTACTTCAGGGGTTATTAGTTCTCCGTTCCGATTTATTAAAATTGGTTTTGGATGGCCCGCCCTCGCATAGGTCACTTTTCCCGTTGCAATTTCTATTAAGCCATAAATAATCGTGAAGTACTGCATTGCATCATATTCTTTATGGAAATGCTCATTAAGTTTCTGAATCAGCTCGGACGGATGCAGTAGTTCAGTGTTACCATTTTCAGGCGTGTGAAAAATTGACCTGCGGGTTTCTGAAGATGTAAGAAATTTGCTTAGTGTAAAAGCCAACAAGGCAGAGGGAAATCCATGACCGGCAACATCTAATTGATAAAAACAGATATACTCATTGTTAAGCTTATAGACATTAAAAATATCACCGGCTGTTTCCTCACATGGATGAAAAAACCAATCGAAGCGATAGCCTTCAATTTCCATGGGTCCTGCAGGTAAAAGTTCCAATTGTAATTGTGCCGCGGCTTCTAAGTTTTTCTTTATAACCGAATATGCATCCTGAAGTTTGTTATTAATTTCTGTAAGGTTTCTGTTTTTTTCTTCAAGAGTTCTTTCCAGCCGCAGTATTCGAACTCCGGCATTAACCCTTGCTTTTAGTTCATGGGGATGAAACGGTTTTACCACAAAATCATCCGCCCCGGCTTCCATTCCTTCTATAAGTTCATCTTTACCACTTCTGGCTGTTAATAATATTATATAAATATAGCGAGCAAACATACCGCTTCGGATTGCTTTACAAAGCTCTGGACCTGTCATTTTTGGCATCATCCAGTCACTCAAAACAAAACTTATATCGGAATTTTGAAGAATTTTGAGAGCCTCTTCTCCATCAGCGGCTTGTATTACCTGATGTCCCATTTGCTTAAGAATTCCTGCAACTACGAATCGTGTTTCTTCAAGGTCATCAGCAACTAATATATTCATAAAATTTCATTTTTTTAAAACTCAATATAGATAGAAAAATCTATTGACGCTCCGCCTAAAATCACTAATTACAAACTGCTTTTTTATTAAAAACTACTTTTACAATCTTGCGTGAAAATTGAATCATTTGATCCGGATTGAAATAATTTTTCTCCATAATTATTAAAGTAATATATCGCAACTTAAAATGATTTGTGAATAATCCGTTAATAAGTTAAATTTGATAATAATATTAACAATGTTTAGTTATGGGCATTCAGGAACGAAAAGAACGAGAAAAAATTGAAATGCGCAATCTAATCCTCGATTCAGCAATGAAGCTGTTTCTTAATGAGGGTTTTGAGCATGTTACCATAAGAAAAATTGCTGATCAGATTGAATATAGTGCAGCAACGGTATATCTTTACTTTAAAGACAAAAATGAAATTCTCTGCGCACTTCAGGCAAGAGGATTTGATCTGTTTTTTGAAAGACAGCTTAGGATAGCTAACGAACCCGATCCATTGGAACGATTACGCCGGCTTGGACTTGAATATATGCAGTTTGCATTCGAGTTCCCCGAATATTACGAACTGATGTTTATTTTCAAAGCACCAATGACCCATTTTAAGCAGGGCGAAAACTGGGATGACGGAATGCGAACTTTCCGGTTTCTTGTTGATGTTGTTAAAGATTGCATCGAAAAAGAACTTCTGCCGAAAGCTGACCCGTATGTAGTATCCGTAATGTTATGGTCACTTGTACATGGTATGGTTTCTTTATGCCTCGAGGACAGATTGGTAATGATTCCTGAAGAAGAAAGAAAAAACATGCTCCGCTCCGGTCTCAATTATTTCATTAAAACTCTCACCGCATCATGAGTCTTCTGTCTTATATTACGCTCTGTGAATTTTATCTGTTTACAAAGAGATAATTCGATTTCTAAATGAGAATTATGAAAAATCCGCTACTATTACTTTTATGCTTCTCATTTTATTCAAGCGCACAAAATATTCATTCCGTTACAATAAATGTTTATGCACGAGGGGTTCTTGAAGGTGAGAGCGTTTATATTACAGGTAATATTGCCGAAATTGGTAATTGGAATCCTTCAAAGAAACCGTTACTTGCAAAGGGCAATGGTTACTTTTCCTTAAAATTTTTTGTGAATGCAGGTACTGAACTTCAATTTAAGTTTACAAAAGGAAGCTGGGAAACTGAAGCTATTTATGAAAAAGGTAAAGTACCGCCAAACTGGAAGGTACTAGTTGTCAGCGATACAATTCTGAATTATTCCATTCAGGATTGGAAGGATACCCAAACAGTTAGTGCGTTTGGGCAAATAACCGGAACAGTAAAATATCACACAATAGCAGGGATCGGCAGGCTACAGTCACGGGAAATTATTGTATGGCTTCCTCCGGGTTATGATTCCGATTCTTCAAAAAGATACCCCGTGCTTTACATGCATGATGGACAAAATATTTTTAATCCGGCAACCTCCACTTTTGGAAGAGATTGGCAGGCAGATGAATCCGCTGATAGTTTAATTCGCATGAATATTATTGAGCCAATAATTATTGTAGGCATATATAATACCGGTAATCGTTATGAAGAGTATATGGGAGAATCTCTTCGTAATATTTATATGGAATTTGTCCTCAATTCAGTGAAAAGAACTATCGATTCACTTTACCGCACAAAACCTGACCGGGGGAATACTGCTATCGCCGGATCTTCTGCCGGAGGAGCAATAACATTTCTTCTTTTCTGGAATTACCCTCATATTTT
>CAYTLQ010000118.1:0-3481 GCA_964438715.1 uncultured Ignavibacteriaceae bacterium | reverse complement strand
ATTCCTGTACCAGCCTCAGTCTTTTTTATACCCAGACGGCGGAACTCATTTTCCGCAAGAACGCGGATTGGTTTCCATTTTGAAAAAAAACCTCTGCGCTGTTTGATAGACACCACGATTTCACCCGAAGTGATTTTTTCTTTTTCTTTAATTCTTCGGGAAATCCTGAGCAACTCATCGTCGCTCAGGAAATCATAATAAAATGGTTTCAAATTCTTTCAAATAATATTTATTGATAATTTTTCCATTTTCAAATTCATAAACAAGCGGCGTTCCGGTCGGAATATTTAATTCCAGTACTTCTTCTTTCGTTAAGCTGTCAAGAAACATCACAAGTGAACGCAGACTGTTCCCATGTGCAGTAATTAGTATGTTTTTTCCTGCATCAATAAGCGGCTTTATGTTTTTTTCATAATACGGTATTGTGCGTGCGGCAGTATCTTTCAGACTTTCGCTGTAACCATCGGGATTTAATTCCGTTACATCCTTTGGAGGGGGAACATCATAACTTCTTCTCCAGATATGCACCTGTTCCTCTCCGTATTTGTCGGCTGTTTCTTTTTTATTTAGTCCCTGTAATGCGCCGTAATGTCGTTCATTGAGAGCCATATCCCGCTCGGTAGGAATATCAGGAAATCCGGCTACACTGCAGGCAATTTCTGCTGTGCGTATTGCACGCTTAAGAACGGAAGTAAATAATTTATCGAATGTAAAATTTTTTTCTTTAATCAGTCGACCGGCTTCTTTGGCTTCCTGCTCACCTTTTGGAGAAAGGTCAACATCAACCCAACCGGTAAAACGATTTTCAAGATTCCACTGAGATTCACCGTGGCGTAATAAAACAAGAATATTCATAATTTCCTTTCAGAATTCATGTTCAAAACAGAACACTGAAATTTACAAAAAATTGCCGTTTTTATAGCCGTTAATTTTAGTGGGTGTACGACATTTTAAGTTTTGATTTATTTTAAGAAGAAAATTAAAAGTCTTGAGGATCTTCGATCCGGAGGATTTAACAATCCGGAGGATCTACGATTTTATCATACACCCAACCCTGAAAGGGTGATATTTTTATAACAACAGCTATCCTTCTTATCCTGAAAACCCTGAAAGGGTGATATAATAGTGGCATTGATCCGTTAGTCCGTTAGCTAACGGACCAACGGATTTGCGATTAGCTCAGTTAATTTTCGACCATTCTGTCATACACCCATTTTCATACAAAATCAGTTGAACATTTCTTCAATATTTACATACGCAGTATGCAATTTTTCTACCGCTTCATCTATTAACTTTGTATCATTACCCGTTGCTGTTGTTTTCAGATTTTTTGCCGCATCAACTAAAATTGCAACATTTTTAAGAAATTGTTCTTTTTTCGATTCCACTTTTTTCGAGAGTTTTGCCGTAAGTATTGCTTCCGCTTTTGTTATCAATTCGTCACTTATCCGGAGAATCTTGTCATATTTTTTCTCAGGTAAATAATTATGATACAGCACATAAAGGCTTTGGTGGAATGCATCAACTTCCTTCATTAATGGTCTGATAATTCGCACAAGCATTTCATAATTGGAATGCAGTTTCTCCGCCATCAGTAGCAAAAGTTCATTATCTGTTCCTTCGCAAGCCAGTTTGAAACTATCCACCGAGGCACGGAATACAACAATACCCGCGTCCCATTTTGCCTGTTTATCGCGAAGGATACCGGGAAGTTTTGCCGAGTAAATCTCATTTGCCCCTGTGAGTACATCATTTAAATATGACCGTAATTTTGCATAATCCTTATCGGGATAGGCTTCATGCCAAATCGGATAAATTACCTCATGGTATTTTTCAAGCTCAGGCACTGAACTGGTTAATTCATCTTTTGCAACTTCCTGTTGAGCATCGGTAAATGACGAAACAATGATAATGAATGTAAAAATAGAGAGAACTCGTAGAGTGCACATAAAAACCTCAAATGAAAATTATTTTGTAATAAGAAGCTGGTTGGGCTCTCCCTGCCGGAGGTAATTATATTAGACCACTTTTTTCTCTAAATGGTTTAATTGTACATTGCATTGAGATGATTAAAAACCAAACCGTTCAAGCCAAGGATGTGTTCAAGTGTTTATTATAGAATTTCCTTTCAGCCAAGCCAGTTAGTATGAAAAAATTCACCGCGGGGTTTATCAACACGCTCGTAAGTATGTGCACCAAAGTAGTCGCGCTGTGCCTGCAGTAAATTTGCCGGAAGGCGTGCACTTCGGTAACCATCAAAATATGTAAGAGCAGAGCTCATTGCCGGTATCCATATCCCATTCTCAATTGCAGTGGAAACTACTCTTCGCCAAGACTCCTGCGATTTTGTAATTTTATCCGCAAAGAAAGGATCGAGAAGCAAATTTGTTAACGATGGATTTTTATCGAATGCCTCTTTTATTTTTCCTAAGAATGCAGACCGTATTATACATCCTCCTCTCCACATAAGAGCTATTCCACCGTAATTAAGATTCCAATTATATTCTTTTGCCGAGAGGCGCATTAGCACATATCCCTGTGCATAAGAAACGATTTTTGAAGCATAAAGCGCTTTACCTAAATCATTTATGAACTGATTTTTATCTCCGTTGAATTTGGGTGAAGGACCTGATAATATTTTTGAGGCAGTTACCCTTTCTTCTTTCTGACCTGATAAAGCTCGAGCAAAAACCGATTCCGAAATCAAAGTCAGCGGCGATCCGGTATCAAGAGAAGAAACAACCGTCCATTTTCCGGTACCCTTTTGTCCGGCGGTATCAAGAATTTTTTCAACCAGCGGCTCCCCGTTTTCCTTGAACGCAAGTATATCTCTTGTAATCTCTATGAGATAGCTTTCGAGCTCACCTTCATTCCAGTTTTTAAACACTTCGTTCATTTCGGCATAACGGAGACCAAGCAGGTCTTTCATAATCTGATACGCTTCGCATATTAATTGCATATCACCGTATTCAATACCATTGTGTACCATTTTCACAAAGTGCCCGGCTCCTTCTTCACCAACCCAATCACAGCACGCAATACCACCTTCTACTTTAGCGGCGATTGCCTGAAAAATTGGTTTCACGAAAGGCCATGCTGCAACTGAGCCGCCTGGCATTATTGAAGGACCTTTTAAAGCACCTTCTTCACCTCCGGATACTCCGGTGCCAATAAAATAGAAACCCTTACTTTCTACATATTTAACTCTTCTGTTGGTATCGGGGAAATAAGAATTTCCTCCATCAATAATGATATCTCCATTGTCCAACAACGTGAGAAGATCTTCAATTATATCATCTACCGCCTTTCCTGCAGGTACCATCAGAAATATTTTTCGCGGTTTCTCAAGCATCTCCACCATTTCTTTAAGCGACGATGTGCCTCTCATATTTTTTCCGGAAGCCTTTTCGTTAAGGAATTTTTCCACTTTTTTAATGTCTCTGCCATATACAACAACCGAAAAGCCATGATTAGCCATATT
>CAYTLQ010000117.1:0-10037 GCA_964438715.1 uncultured Ignavibacteriaceae bacterium | reverse complement strand
ATCTTTTAATAGTTTAAAGTCTGAGGACTTTTCTGCTCTTGTGATTCCGGGTGGTTTTATGCCAGATAAACTACGCCGTTACCCGAAAGTTCTCTCGTTAACTTCAGAAATATTTTCACAGGGTAAACTTGTTGCACATATCTGCCACGCTGGCTGGATCCCGATTTCCGCAAAAATTGTTAAAGGGTATCACTGTACATCAACACCCGGTATTAAAGATGATCTTGAAAATGCAGGCGCTTTTTGGTCTGATGCTGAAGTTGTAATAGACCGTAACATGATTTCCAGCCGCCGACCCGATGACCTCCCGGCGTTCTGCCGTGCAATCATATCTTATTTAACCAATTTGTCCTGAGTAAATTTCATGCGACTTAAACTTCTCTCTGTTGGCATCAGTCTGTTAATCTGTTTTGTACTAACCTTTTTAATTTCCGGATGTTCGGATGAATCAACTAACCCTGGCGCAGTACTCGATGCAAGAAATAATGGGTTTTCGAGTGATAAGGTTGCACTGATTTTTGCAAAAAATTGTGCCCTTGCGGGTTGTCATGCCGGTTCAGTGCCGGTACATGGGCTATCACTAACATCATACGAAAACCTTATGCGAGGTTCATTTGGTAGGTCGGAAAGCGGTGATACCACTGGGCATGGCGGTCATGGCAAAATAAGTACTATAACCGATATACATGGCGGCGATGTTATAATTCCGTTCGATGCTTCCCGCAGTTTATTGTACCGTCTTATAAGCGGCGATGTAACGAATAATAACTACACTATGCCCTACAAACGAAACCCTCTTTCTGCTAGTGATATTGAGACAATAGCAACATGGATAAATGATGGTGCAAAAAATTTTGAGGGGGAAGTTCCATTTACCAATATTAGTTCTCCGGTATTCGTTTGTAATCAGGGTTCAGATGGCATTTCGGTTATTGACCCTGACTCAAAGGTAAAAACACGGCATATAAGTGTTGACTATAATTCTTCTCTTAATGAAGCTCCGCACAATATGCAGTTAAGTGAACAATATATGTTCGTAACACTTATAAACGGAGGACAATTCGTAAAATTCTCTAAACACACACAGCAATTTATTGGCAGGGTTACAGGACTTGATGTACCCGGCATGATTATCCTTTCCCGTGACGCGAAAAAAGCATGGGTCTCAAAATCTTCTACCGCATCCGGTACATATAATGTAATTTACGAAATCAACACCGAATCTATGACGGTAATTCGTGAACTTACTATTCCGGTTTTTGGTATTCCTCATGGTATTGCAAAGACCTCAAATGACAGCATTCTCATTGTAGCAAACATGACAAAAGATAGAATCACCTTCATTAACCTTTCTACCGGTGAGCCGGATGGTCCCGATGTTTTACTTTCCAATGCGTCAGCTGCGGTTCATGAACCTATGCACATTTATACATCACCGGATGATAAATACCTTTACATAGGATGCCGGAAATCAAATAAATTTATGGTAATGGATATAACAACCCGAAGCATCATTAAAGAAATCAACCTTGGAAGTCATCCGATGCAAATGTCTGTTACCCCCGACGGGAAACGCATTTATGTCAATTTAATGAATGAAGCAAAAATTGCAGTTATTTACAAACCTTTGAATGATTGGGTCATTGAAAATTATATTACGCATCCTTCGTTTTCCAAACTTTACGGTTCGGATCTATCCGCAGACGGAAAATATCTTTATGTAACAAATTCTAACAGCGAAGATGGTTACAAACCACGATACCAGAAACCGGGGACAATCAAAAACTCGACAGTAGCTGTTATCAGCACAAATACCAATGAAGTGTTGAAAATAATTGATGTCGAACAATACGCAACAGGAATAACGGCGAGGTAATTTTTATGACTGAAAAAAAAATAGCCATTTATCCGGGCACTTTTGATCCGGTAACTAACGGTCATATCGATATTGTTGAACGGGCAAGAGAGCTTTTTGATGAAGTTATAGTCACTGTGGCTATTAACCTTGCAAAACAACCTTTGTTCAGTAACGATGAAAGAATTTCCCTCCTCAAAGAAAGTTTCAACAAATATGAAAATGTCGGGGTAGCATCGTTTTCCGGACTTGTCGTAGATTTTGCCCGGTCTGTAGGGGCAAAGGCAATTATTCGCGGACTTCGGGCTGTAAGCGATTTTGAATATGAATTTCAGATGGCATTAATGAACCATAAACTTGCTGGAGATATTACCACAGTTTTTCTTATGCCGAATGAAAAATATACTTATCTTAACTCATCTATTATAAGGAACCTTGTTCAATTCAGTGCAGATGTCTCAGATTTTGTACCTGACTGTGTCAGCAAAGCACTGAAAGAAAAATTTCAAAAATTATAATCAAATACAAAAAACAATCTATTTGAGATAAAGCATTTTTGTTGTTAGTACTCTATCACCTACCTGAAGATAGCAGTAATAAACCCCTGTGCTTAGTCCTTCCGCATGAAAGGATGTTTCGTATTGACCGGGTTGTAATTTTTCATCGACAAGAGTTCTGATTTCCACTCCGAGAGAATTGTAAATTTTTATTATTGTCCGCTCACCATCGGCTGAAACAGGAACTGTAAATCGTATTTTTGTTGAACTGTTAAAAGGATTAGGATAATTCTGGTATAACCGATAATATGAATTTTCATGACCAGAAAATTCTGCAGATGTTACCGGTGATTTGAAGAACTCGTGTGCCCGTCGTATAACCATATCAAACGAAGTATCGTTTGCAGTTGATTCAAGAGGAAAGGAAAGATAAATTACTTTCCCCGTACTTGTCGAAGCCCCAAAAACTCCTTCATATTCAACGCCCGCACCGGTATTATTTGAATAAAGCATAATCTGCCTACTCCCTCCATAAGGTGTAATAACATCGGGAAAATCCTCTTCATAGGACTGTCCAAAATAGAAATATAAGCCCGCCATAGTTGTTGACTCTACACCCTTAACAAAATTCACTCCTGCATCATCGGATACAAAATTTGCTTTCAGATAGTTGTTAAAAAAGAATTTATCCGAAACACTACCTCGTGAAAACAAATCCCATCCAATTTCACTTCCCGTTACAAAAAATTTTCCACCATTTTCCAGATAACTTTTAACTAAATTTTGTTCAGAGGAAGAAAAGGTTTCATCGAGAGTACTTTCATCACCACATATCCAGAAAACGCCCGAGTAATCGGCAAAGTTTATCGTTGGCTGTTGCAATACCTGAGAAAGAACTGCATCGAAGGAAACATTAACTTTCTTTAAAGCCCTAGCATAGGATGCAACAAAATTGTGTCCCGGTCCTTGCCAGCTTCCTATCTCGCGACTGAAACCATCAACAATAAGATAGCGTATCTCACTTTGACTTGCTGAAGCAGTAAGAACATTCGACCAGTTTGATTCCGAGAATGCAGGAGCGTTGTTCAAAACCGCAGAAACACGGTAATAGTATAAAACACTATCGGCAGGAATTGTAATACTCTGACTTTTAAGAACATTCTCATCCATAATCTTATAAAAATTATTCCCATCAACTGAACGATAAAGCCGATAACCTTTTATATTGGTGGTATCGAACATCCACGAAAGTTTAATCTGATTAAGAGGTTCATAAACAGCAGAAAGTAATTTTGGCCTGCCGATGAGAAAATCATTCTGCATATTGTTGTAATAACGAGGCGCGTACTCCACCAGATCTGAGATAAGGAAAGAATAAAAAGAAACATCCCAATTTCTTCCCGCCGATTCAACAACTTTAAAACTACCATTCGGATTGCGTTCAATGAAAAGCCTTACATGCCCCACTTTATGTATAGCATCAGCAGGTTTTAATGAATCCCACGAAGTATATTGGGTAGTAATGTTTGGCATATAACTGGTTGAAGCGTGATAGCTCATTTGCCAGCAACGACTCACAAATCCGGAACAATCGACCCCGACTGCATACGATGAAACTCCCGATGTATGAATATCACCGGCATATTTGTTCGCCTGCAGACCAGAGTTTATCTCAGATAAAAGATTAAAACCACCCCATTTGTAGGGGACTCGGGCATTTCTGCCATTAACCAACCAGGCAGGTGTCCTTACTATATCGCCGTCGGGCGCCGTAGTATTACTTATCGCAAGATTCTGAGGGGTAATTGTATATTTATGATAAACATAACTTTCTCCAATCCGCAGTGCAATTACTCTGCTCGCTGTTGCTTCCAGAGACTCTTTCGGAATTATTGTGTTATATTCTTCCCCTGGAAGCAAAGAATTATAATGTAGTGAATACTGATATGCTTCGGGGTAACGGATAATGCTCTCCTGTGGTGTATTTAATCCGCTCCACTGAATTAATTGTATTCCTTGAGGCATGGTGAGTAACTGATATAAATTCCCGGCTTCATCAATTCTGAATTCCTGACTAAAGGCAATATATTTTATTTGTGGTACAGAGAGCTTCGACAGAATATCTCCCCTGCTGTTAATACAATAAATATTTCTCGAAACTTTCAGAGGTACTTCATTTAATATAAATTCAATCAATAAAAATGTATTCCCGGAACTATCAATACCAATAAGATCAGCACATGCCAGATTATCCTGAAACTGCAAAACAGTCCTGTTATTGAATCCTGTCAGATTATATTCCAGCGTAAGTTCTCTGTTATTAATTCTACGGATGGAAATTGTGCCCGGAATACCGTTTAATATACCGCCATCATCGGCAAGCACATACTTTTTACCCTTTAAAAAAATTGTTTTAAACTGACTGTTCTCATCTTCAATGATATCCTGTAATGATTCTAATTCTACATCCGCCAGATATTCTGACATACCAGCCGGTAGTCTTAATTTCTGAACTGTATCTTCACGAATCAGCAATACCGTTGGCTCATCGTGCAAGGTGATGTTAAATTCAGTAGCGGACACATCAAAAGAGCGGAGTGCATATATTCCATCGTTGGATATTCGCGGAGTGATACCAAGTTGTGCATAATCACTATCAAATAACACTCGCATTGAAGGCTGTGCCGCAGTAACACTATTTAAGAGAAATAGCAGAACCGGATGAATTATATAAATTAATAGTCTTTTCATAATTTAATTCCAATATCAGATTAAAGTTACTAAACCGGCTCACACATAAGGGAGGAGTTATTGGTTATTTCAGGATACTTAAAAACCGACGGAATTGATTCCTTTCTGAAATCACATCATTGTGACTAAGATCTGAATGGATGAACACAATTCTGTTTTTTCGTAATTGCTCATCTGTCAGCGCATTTTCCTCTGTAAAAAGAAATGGTATTTCCCATTCATTCATATCTTCCATCATTGCTCTTGAATTAGCATCAGTGCCGCCATCATCAGTATAAATGTTTATAAATCTGCCATGCTCTTTCTCTATCCAACGCAAAAATTTTTCTTCCTGTGCATACAGAGCATCAAAAAGTATGAGATTCTTAATCCGTTGTGTATAGCCTCCTCTGAATACAATATAAGCCATCACCCGGTAAGCGCCACTATGACCGGCAAGTGTAATTTCACCTACTTGTTTTTCCTGAATAAAACCTCTCTCATTCAATTTTAACAGTACCTCATCGACAAGCCGGGCAAAAACTCCCTTTTCTTCAAGTCGCCCGCCAAATGAATCCGGAGCAAATTTCGGGCCCTCCGGAAATACAAGCACTGCATTAATCCCTGCTTCTGCAAACTGTCTGGCAAGTGCAAATTGAATAAAGGACGAATCTATGGAGTTGTTCCAGCCATGGAAATAAAATACCATATCTGTTGTCCTCCCGGGCTTAAAACCTTTCGGAACAAACACTGCAATTGTGCTATCAGAATAATGTTCAGATGCAGGATATTTCTTACCTGAGTAGGTATGTCCGTCCTTTCGTAAAGCATGGGGAAAAGGAGAATGTGACGACCCAAATTTTATGATTGTCCCATAATTCGATATTGAATCAAGTGGCTGACAAAAAGGAGAAACAACACCAAGTATCCAAAAAACAAGTATTTTGCGTAACAATGCCTGGTTCATTTATACTATCACGAATCTACTTTTTTTGTAAGAGACTTTATTGCGTCCTTATGAATAAAAAATCCCAGCATTTTCAGTTTTATATAATCGCTGTGATAAAAATAATATCCCTTGTCACCTGTGTTAAATGCACCGGAACCGGAATCCTTTATGAGATACCAATCCTGCCCATCCTTGTTTAGATACCCAACACAATGAATACCATGATCATCACCTGATGTAGTATTATAAAAACGAAACTGACGGGAATCCTCATTGATGTATTGTGAAGGAATGTCAAAATCGGGAACCATTGCAACTTTTGCATGCGAGTCAATTCCCGGCTCTGAAACATCACCAAACAATACTGCGGTATAACCACTTTTAATAGCCTCTTTGAAACTCATCATATAATCGTCAAGTGGCACATTAAGATAGTCTTTACTATGCCACCAGTTATCGGGTACTTTGTACTCAACATTTGAGTAATACGGATATTGCTTAAATGAGACAACAGCAACATAATCACTTAGCTGAAGATCAACTTCATCCTTAAAGAACGATTGAGGCGAATAGGATTTACCATTCCACATAAACTGCGTTGGCGGCTCACCCATGTAACGGTTGAGGATAGCTTTAATTGTTGAAGCCACTTCCTGCGGATTCCATGCATTGCGTTCTTTTACTGAATTAAGAAAACTGCGCATTTCATTGTACATTTTACTGTGGTCGTGTGACTTTTGTCCCGGTAGCTTTCCATCGTAAATTTCTTCCGGCACAGCTCCATATTTTTTCATAATTCTGGTAACCGCATTAGCCTGTGATCCTTCCCCGAATGTTGACTCTCCGCGCGATTCAACAAAGCCTAAAGCTTTTTCTACATATTCAAAGTATGCGGTAAACATTTCCGATAATTTTACTTCTTTCTTTTTGATTCGTTTCAGTTCCGACTCAAGAAATGATGTAGTTGAGAACGACCAGCATGTACCGGTAATACCCTGATTTATCGGGTCATTATGCCATGAGTAGATAAACTCATCTTTACTTTTCGGGAGATTTTTACCTGAAAAATCCATTTTTAGGACTTTATTCGGTTCCTGTTCTTTTGTGTTAAATTCTTTTACATTCTTTTCTATCTGTTCCCAATATTCAGATTTTGGTTCTACATAGATAGCTTTATCATTTTGTGCAGAAATAGTGCAGGAAAGAAGGATAAGGAAGATTAATGATTGTTTCATGAGTCACCAATATAATGTTTTACTGAACGAAAATTACAAAAAAACCTTGTTTATCCGCTACGGTGTATTGGCGAACGGTTTAGCGATAGTGGAAGAGTAATAAATTAAAGACTGCTAATCCTTTATTAACTTACAAAGAAGGACATATATAATCTTCTTAATACTTTTAGCAAAATTTAACGGTATTAATTTTATTTAAGTAATCAAAAGGTTGTGGCAGTACTGTAAACCAAAACTTTTTCAATACTACTACCTCAAACATCCATCCTTAGGCATCATATAAAACATAACTGGTGTTCTGCAAAATGGTCGAAAATATACTGATCTATTTGCAAATCGAAATTCCTCTGGATTTTTAAATCCGTTCCCTAACGGATGGAACATCCTCTGGATTGCAAATCCTCTGGATTGCTTAATCCCTTCCCTAACGGATGGAACATCCTCTGGCTTGCAAATCCTCTGGATTGCTTAATCCGTTCCCTAACGGATTGAACATCCTCTGGATAGTATAATAATAACACACCCAAAATAAACCCCGACGGTGAAATTATAATTTCTCTGCACTCCGTCAGGGGAGCCGTTGGCTAATCCGTTAGCTAACGGACTAACGGTCAATGCCACAATTATATCACCCTTTCAGGGTTTTCAGGATAAGTAAGGATAGCTGTTGTTATAAAAATATCACCCTTCCAGGGTTGGGTGTATGATAAAATTTTTAAATCCTCTGGATTGAAAATCCTCTGGATCGAAGATCCTTTGGATGGGACATCCTCTGGATTGAAAATCCTCCGGATTGTTAAATCCTATACCTAACGGATGAAATTATCTTTTGTAAACTATCCGGAGGATTTACAATTCCCGAAGTGTCGTACAATCGACACAACAATTCTCCCGAAAATTCAAGTAATCTGTGTAAATTTGTAGTTCAAAATTTTTAAGGAACTATGAGCAACGAACCAAATAAAATAATTTATTCAATGATCGGGGTAAGTAAATATTATGATAAAAAGCCGGTCCTAAAAGATATTTATCTCTCGTATTTCTATGGTGCAAAAATTGGCGTTATTGGTCTTAACGGTTCCGGTAAAAGTTCTCTATTAAAGATACTTGCCGGCGTTGATAAAGAATTTAATGGTGAGATCGCCGTGAGTCCCGGTTACACAATCGGTTATCTTGAACAAGAACCCCGTCTGGATCCTGAAAAAACTGTTAAAGATATTGTGCAGGAAGGTGTACAACATATCGTGGATGTTGTTAATGAGTACAATGCCATTAATGAGAAATTTTCCGAACCGATGAGCGATGAGGAGATGGAAAAACTTCTCGAAAGGCAGGGCATCGTGCAGGATAAAATGGACACTTTAAATGCCTGGGATCTCGATTCGCGCCTTGAGATGGCGATGGATGCACTGCGCTGTCCTCCGCCCGATACTCTTACAAAGGTACTCTCAGGAGGTGAAAAACGCCGCGTTGCGTTGTGCCGGCTTCTCTTGCAAAAGCCCGATATTCTTCTTTTGGATGAACCGACAAACCATCTCGATGCCGAGTCGGTAGCATGGCTTGAAAGACATTTGAAAGAATATGAAGGCACGGTAATAGCCGTAACGCACGACAGATACTTCCTTGACAGCGTTGCAGGTTGGATACTTGAGCTTGATCGCGGTGAAGGAATTCCATGGAAAGGTAATTATTCTTCGTGGCTCGAACAGAAACAGGAGCGGTTACGGCTTGAAGAGAAGAAAGAATCCGACAGGCAAAAAACCCTTCAGAGAGAACTTGAATGGATACGAATGTCACCAAAAGCCCGTCATGCAAAATCAAAAGCTCGCATTACAAGCTACGAGAATTTGCTTAATCAGAATAACGAACAAAGAGAAAAAGAATTACAGATATATATCCCACCAGGACCCCGCCTTGGAAATAATGTGATTGAATTTAGAAATGTACAAAAATCCTTTGGCGATAACATTCTTATTGAAGATATGAGTTTCTCTATTCCTCCCGGAGCTATTGTTGGTATAATTGGTCCTAACGGTGCCGGTAAAACAACGCTCTTTAAGATGATTACGGGATTAGAAAAACCCGATAGCGGCGAAATCATTATCGGAGAAACGGTTAAACTTGCGTATGTCGATCAGGAACGAGAGGCGTTAAAAGTTGATAAAAGTATCTGGGAAGTTATCTCAGGTGGTAACGATACAATAGAATTAGGCAACCGCACCGTAAACAGTCGTGCTTATGTAGCACAGTTTAATTTCTCAGGCGCTGATCAGCAAAAAAAGGTCTCAGTGCTCTCAGGTGGAGAACGCAACCGCGTTCATCTGGCAATGATGTTAAAGCGGCAGGCAAATGTACTCCTTCTTGATGAGCCGACCAATGACCTCGATGTTAATACAATGCGTGCCCTTGAGGAAGGACTTGAATCATTTGCAGGGTGTGCACTCATTATCAGTCACGACCGCTGGTTCCTCGATAGAATTGTCACTCATATTCTTGCTTTTGAAGGCGATAGTAAGGTTGTCTTCTTTGATGGCAATTACTCTGAGTATGAGGCAAAAAGAAAGGAACGCTTAGGTATTGAAGCTGATCAACCACATAGAATTAAATACCGCCACCTGACCCGTTAATTTTTTTAACCCGAATAATTCATTAAAGAGCGTTAATTTTGTCAAAGTAATTGAGATAAAATAAGATAGACCCAAAATGGATAATACCGAAAAAGTGCAGTTGCTACCGATAGAATACAGTGATAAACCTGTAAGTCCATGGGG
>CAYTLQ010000116.1:0-2727 GCA_964438715.1 uncultured Ignavibacteriaceae bacterium | reverse complement strand
GTATGTTGTTGATGCTGAAGGGCAGGTTCTGGGAAGACTGGCTTCAAAAGTTGCGCGAATGATTCGCGGTAAGGATAAGCCGGTATTTACCCCAAATACGGATACCGGTGATTTTGTTATTGTCATTAATGCTGATAAAGTTCGTGTTACCGGTAAACGCGAGGCAATGAAAGAATATATTCATTATTCGGGCTACCCCGGTGGTTTAAAAATACGCTCCTTTGCAGAATTATTAGCCAGAAAGCCGGAGTATGTTATTGAACATGCAGTTCACGGAATGCTTCCAAAAAATACTTTGGGAAGGCAACTCATGAGAAAATTAAAAGTTTACCGCGGGTCAGAACATCCGCACAAAGCACAGCAACCTGAAGTTATAAGTTTATAAGGACATTTTAATGAGTGACCAGATTTTTGTAGGAAGAAGAAAAACCTCTATAGCAAGAATAGTTATGAAGGCCGGTAACGGTACTGTAATAGTTAATAAGAAGCCAATTGAGGAATACTTCACTTCAGCAGATGCACGGGATGATGTTCAGTTTCCATTTGTTCTTACTCAGACTTTGGGTCAATATGATGTAACTGCCAATGTTGATGGCGGTGGAACCACTGGCCAATCGCAAGCTATACGACTGGCAATTTCAAAGGCCCTTCTCGAAGTTAACCCTGACTTTAGAGTTACTTTGAAAAAAAATGGTTTACTGACAAGAGATCCGCGAATGGTCGAACGCAAGAAATATGGTCGGCCTAAAGCTCGTAAAAGATTCCAATTCTCTAAGAGATAATTTTTTTAATTTATTTATTCATTAATCATACTTTCCGATTTGCCTCCTGTGTCCCTCTATGGGATGATAGGCAAAGTTGAAGGAAGTAGAAGAAAAACAGGAGATATTATGCCAAAGCTGGATGTAGTCCAACTCGTTGAGGCCGGAGCACATTTCGGCCATCTTACCCGCCGTTGGAACCCGAAAATGAAGCCATATATTTTTATGGAAAAAAACGGGATTCACATTATCGATCTCAAAAAAACACTTCAGCAGTTAAATGCTGCTGCTCAAGCTATCACTGAGATTACCGCCCAGGGAAATAAAATAATGTTTGTCGGTACAAAAAAACAGGCCCAAAACATTATTGAAACTGAAGCTCGCCGATGCGATATGTTCTGGGTCAGCTCGCGGTGGCTCGGTGGAATGCTCACGAACTATGCAACTATTCGTAAGAGCATCAAAAGGCTTCACCTTATCGAAAAGCAGGAAACTGACGGCACTTTTGATAAAATTACCAAAAAGGAACGGCTTCAGTTAGGAAGGGAAAGAGATAAACTGAAAAAAGTGCTTGAAGGTATTGAACACATGACCCGCCTGCCCGGCGCTGTGTTTGTAGTAGATATTAAAAAGGAAGCTATTGCTGTTCAGGAAGCAAGAAGACTTAATATACCGGTTTTCGCGATTGTAGATACAAACTGCGATCCGGATACCGTTGATTATGTTATACCAGCCAATGATGATGCTGTAAAAACGATTGAACTAATCTTAAAGGTTATTGCTGATGCTGTTATAGAAGGTTCCATGAAAGCAAAGGAATTAAAAGCAGAAATGTCAGCTGAAGAAGAAAGAACCAAAAAGGAAGAAGAACGCGAAAACGCTGAAGAGAAGTAATTTTCTTCGCGTAGTATTTACAAATAAAATTATTAAATAAGGAAAAACATGGAAATTACTGCCGCACAAGTGAATGACCTTCGTGCAAAAACAGGAGCGGGAATGATGGATTGCAAGAAAGCTCTTGTTGAAGCTCAGGGTGATGTTGAAAAAGCAGTTGAAATTCTCAGAAAAAAGGGAGCCGCCGTTGCTGCAAAAAGAGCTGATAAAGCCGCCAACGAAGGACTTGTTTTAACAAAAGTATCTGATGATAATAAAACTGCAAGTATCGTTGAAATTAATTGTGAAACTGATTTCGTCGCAAAATCCGATGATTTTACAAATTTTGCGAATTTTGTAATTGACAGTTTGTTTGCCTCAAAATCAAAAAATGTTGAAGAATTTTTAGCAAGTGCTCCTGCAGTTACTGAAAAAGTGAATGAGATTACCGGTAAAGTTGGGGAAAAAGTGGTTATATCACGCGCTGCAACTGTTAGTGTTGACTCCGGAATGGTGGTAAATTATGTTCATCCCGGCAGTAAACTCGGTGTTCTTGTCTGGGTTTCCGATGAGAAAAATACTTCAATGGAAGGATTCTCCGCTCTCGGGCGTGATTTGGCAATGCAAATAGCTGCAATGAGACCAATAAGTGTTTACCGTGAAGAAGTACCTAAAGATATAGTTGAAAAAGAAATTGAAATCTATAAGGAACTTGCTAAGAAAGAAGGTAAACCGGAGAATATTCTCAACAAAATTGCTGAAGGCAGACTCAATAAATTTTATGAAGAAAATTGTTTATTTGAGCAGGCTTTTATCAAAGATAACTCGAAGAAGATCTCTGACCTGATAAAGGAATATAATTCCAAATACGGAGCAGTGGTGAAAATTGGTTCGTTCCTGAGATATAATCCTGGTGACGAAAAGAAATAATATTTCAAAAGGTCTTACGTCGTTACGACCTTTTTTTTTATCTGAAACGAAAATATGTAAAAATTAACATATAACAGAGTATTGCTGAAAGTAATCGTCATATCCTTAATGGATAAAAAAGGATTTGGAACTAATCCGGATTACCTCTAATTTTTTGCTAATG
>CAYTLQ010000115.1:0-4154 GCA_964438715.1 uncultured Ignavibacteriaceae bacterium | reverse complement strand
GCCTAAATGTGAGGATAAACTAAAAGCGAAAAATGAATTTCATAAAGTATATTATCACAAATTAGGGACAGCACAATCAGAGGATAAACTGATTTTTCAAAGTGCAGAAAATCCTCTGAGAAATTTTTATGCACAAACCACCGATGACGATAAACATCTCATAATTTATGCATCGCAGGGCGCTTCATCAAAAAATAGGTTTTATTATAAAAATCTTGAAAATGACGGAGACTTTATTCAGGTAATTCCGTCATTTGAAAATTCTTATTCTGTTTACGATGTTATTGATGGAAAACTCCTTGTTGTTACTGACAGAAACGCTCCTAATGAACGGGTGGTTCTTATTGATCCGAAACTACCTGAAGAAAAAAACTGGAAGGAACTTATACCCGAAAACAAATATCCAATAAATTTTATTTCCTATGTTGGTGGTAAATTACTGGTAAGTTATCTGGAGGATGCATTTACAAAAGTTTATATGTTTTCGATTAAAGGTGAAAAGCTTGGCGAAGTAAAATTGCCGGGTATCGGGGTAGCATCGGGATTTGGGGGAAAGCCTGCCGACAATGAGGTGTTTTATGTGTTTTCTTCCTTTACAACTCCGCCCACAATTTACAAGTATGATGTTGAAAAGAATGAATCATTCTTATTTCGTCAGCCTGTCATGAAATTTGATGTTTCACAATTCGAAACAAAGCAGGTGTTTTATAAATCAAAAGATGGGACAAGGATACCACTTTTCCTTGTTTATAAAAAAGGAATGGTAAAAGACGGCAATAGCCCTGTGTTATTGTACGGATATGGCGGATTCAATGCGGCGATGACACCATCATTCAGACTTGGTATAATACCTGTTCTGGAGAATGGCGGTATTTATGCACTTGCTTGTATCCGGGGTGGAAGTGAATATGGTGAAGAGTGGCATAAAGCCGGTATGAGGGAGAAAAAACAAAATGTTTTTGATGATTTTATCGCCGCTGCGGAATACCTTATTAAAGAAAATTATACATCCCCTTCAAAACTTGCTATATGGGGAGGCTCAAATGGCGGATTGCTTGTAGGGGCTTGTATGTTACAGCGGCCTGATTTATTTAAAGTTGCTATTCCGGAAGTTGGCGTACTTGACATGCTTCGGTTTCATAAATTTACCATCGGATGGGCATGGGTGCCGGAATATGGATCGAGTGATGATAAAGAACAGTTCGAATATCTGATAAAGTATTCACCTTTACATAATATTGTTAATGGCAGAAATTATCCCGCAACAATTATTTCGACTGCAGATCACGATGACAGGGTATTCCCGGCACATTCTTATAAATTTGCTGCAGCTCTCCAGTCTGCACAAGCGGGGAGTAATCCCATACTGTTGAGTGTTGAAACGAAGGCGGGACATGGTGCGGGAATGAGCACTTCCAAAGTAATAAAAAGCTACGCGGAAAATATTTCTTTTATGTTTTACAATATGAATGTCGAAATAAAATAAAAAGCACTGAACCGGCATTCCCCCTATGCCGGTTCAGCAACAGTTACATATCTATTTTTACTTCGAGATGAAGTGAATGTAGATAATGTAAAAGCTTATCAATAGGATCGTTATGAGTATAATAGTGGTTTAACGCGATACTGTTTTCAATGTAATTATTACTGTTGTAGTCATCCATTATTGCGAAGCCTTCAGAAACCGTATCTTTTTCAATCTGCTTTGAAACCAGCAGATTATCGATGAAAAGTTCATTTTTTTTCTGAATAAATCCCGGGGTGCTGTTCAGCCGTATTGTTACTTCACTCGGTTTGCTGAATCTGCTGAAAATACTTAAGGCGCTGATATGTCTGTTGAAATATGAGCAATTCACCAGATTTGCCCTGAAAGCATAATGATGAGCAGTTACCGAAAACGAAACCCTTTCACTTTGCCTGAACAAATTCACAAGCATTACAAAGGATGGAATTCTATCGTTTTTGCGAATCGCTGTAAAAGCAATGGTACCGTTATGGATTATAATGAGTTCATCTTCCGGCAGTAAAACCAGAGCATCATTTATTAGTGATGCAATTGTCTCAGAGCTTAACTTATTTAATGACGAAAACCGTAGCCCGGCCATAGAAAAAATTTCCTTAACGAATTTTTCGGATACAGTAAAAATCTGTCGTGATTCGTTGAGAATTTTCAGTTCTACAACATCATTATAAAATGAGGCCCGGAGTTCCGTGGGCTTTACAGTGAGTTTTAAGGAATTCCGGTCCTCGAGGAAGGAAATAACCGAGCTTGCAGAACCTTCAACTTTTAGTTCGTTACCAGATGAAAATTTCATCTCTGTTCGTTTTTGCAGAGTTGAATAAAATCATGTGAATAAGCAGATTATTATAGAGAAGTTGAAATCCTTCAATATTGGCTGTTTTAAACCTTTTCTCAGTACCTGATGAAACTGCAGGAAATATCTTAGCATTAGCGTTGTCAATAGAATCCATAAAATCCTGGAATTTCTCCACTATCTCTACCTCCGGCACATTTTTTGGCTTAACCCTCATTCCAAATTCAAAAGCCGAGTGCAACCGTTTGGGGAAATATTCAAAATAAATACTGCTTCGGTTAAAAACCTCAACACTTAGTAGCCTGTCATTAACAAAAAAACATATCCCTGATGACTCAGGAGATACAGGAATTGTATTCAGTTCTTCCTGATATTGGCTATACGATTTCATTTTCATCTCATACAGATCTGAAGTAGAAGAAGAAGCATTATTGAGGCGCGAATAAAAATGTATATCATTCCATATCTGACCCTGATCTGCAAAATATCCATTGTCATTGAGTAACGAAAAATGTACATGAGAACTTTTTTTACGCCGAATTTCTATTGGAACATCATATTCTGAGGCGGCAAAGGAATTTGACTTGTAAGCCCATCTCCCTTGCTCTACGCAACTTACGGGAATAGTTTCTTTTGTTTCAGGGGCAAGCAACAGGGAGGTGTTTAAGGTTCGGTTTTGTTTTGCTCCGACAAGAATATCGCCATCGGAAAAGAAAACGAATTCATTTGAGCGGTTAATAACTGAAAGCATATTAACATTGCCGCTATTATTTAGCTCTTTAACCTCAATTTTATTTTGCTTAATAGCCGAATTTCCCGAAATGTATTCGAATGAGTTTGTATCGGAAACAATAAACTGTATAGCTGTTAAACTTTTCGATGAATTAACTGACATAATTCTTGCGTGCATAAAAACCTCATATTTATTAAAAAATTCTCCATAAAATTACGGGCGCCGAAAGGTGTTTTTAGTATCATTCAATGATATTAATTAAGAAAGCCTTAAATTCGGGGAATTATTTTCAAGAAAATTTTCCATTATCAATGAAAACTGAAAAGAGAGGATTCAGGCAAAAAGCGGCAAGGCAGTTTGACCTGCTTGCAAGGGCAATTGCTCAGGAGAATAATTCCACACTGGACTTTGAAGTATTGTATAACATTTCCAAGGCAACAGTAAACAGAGATTTACAAGACCTTCGGGATTTGGGAGTTGATATTCACATTGACGGAGGGTACTTTGTGCTTAGCACACCCCTTACCCGGCAACTTCAATATAGCACTCTGATGTATTTTATTGGCGGGATTCACTCCGAAAATGAGTTTGACAAGGCAACTGCATTAATTATTGAGAAAAATGCCGAGAAAGCAATTCCGTTATTTTCCAATTTACAGTTTTGTATTGATAATAAAGTTGAAGCAGAGTTAACTTATTGTACTAATGACGAAAGTACATATCAAAAACGCAGGATACAGCCGTTGTTTATTTTTCATAGCGACCGTGCATGGAGAGTGCTTGTTCAGGAAAATAACAGCGTAAAACAATTTATTTTGGAAAAAATTTCATCGGTAAATATTACTTCCGAAAGATTTGAACCAAAACATGAAGATGTGTACAATAAATTTTTTCGATACTCATGGCGTAGCTGGGTTGGCTGTGACGAATTTGAGGTTGAACTCGAACTTTCTCCGAAATGGACCTCGCGAATTAAAGAAAGAAGTCTTTTACCGGGACAAAAACTTTCCATCAGGGACGATGGCAGTTCTATTTTTTCGGTTAAAGTAAATACACTTAGTGAAATTGCGGGATGGATAGTTTCGCGCGGGAGGGGTGTACGGGTG
>CAYTLQ010000114.1:0-9808 GCA_964438715.1 uncultured Ignavibacteriaceae bacterium | reverse complement strand
GTGATGATAAAAATATTTCTTTGTTTGCCGGTGTAGCAACTATATCAATTGTTGCTTCGGGATTTCTCTTATGAAGTTCCTGAAGAAATGGCAAGCTAAGTATAGCATCTCCGGGAAATGAAGTCTGTATAACCAGTATTTTCATTTGTACAAAAGATCTAATATTTCCATCTGTTATGCATCCAAAGCCAAAGTTCAGGATTTTTACGGATTGACTGCTCTAAAAGATCGGTGTGGCGCTGACTCATTACTTCAACCTGTTTTTCCGGATCATCCGGCAGGCTCTCACGGCTTACTTCTTCCATCGAAAAAGTGTAAGTATAATCATCATTTCGTATCATTACACCGAACAGCAAAGGTGCGCCGGTTTTTAATGCTATTGCCGCAGGTCCGGCATAAATAGCAGAGGACCTACCAAAAAAATTCACACGCATCCCGTCATTAGGACCGCGCTGATCTCCGACCATCGCAATAATATTTTTATCCTTTAGCTCTTTATAAAGATTCCTTATTGAAGTTCCTAACGGAACAAGTTTATTATTCCACCTTGACCGGAAATTATTCATAAACTCATTAACTAACGGATTACTTTGCTGTTTTACCACAACAGAAAGAGGTATGCCAATTTGTAATGCAACACCGAGAGCGCAAAACTCCCAATTTGCAAAATGACCGGTCATGAGAATTAAACCTTTGCCTTCCGCGTGTTTTTCCCGGATAAATTCCGGATTAGTGACCTTGACTTGTTTTTTCATCTGTGCCGCAGTCATACCCGGCAAACATAATATTTCTACAAGGGTAATTGCTGTGGATAAATAATTTTTGTAAGCCAGACGGATGGTTTCTTTTTGCGTAAGATGAGGAAAAGCGATTGAAAGATTTTTTATAACAACTTTCCTTCTAATTCGCAATATATAGAAAAAGAACACTGCTATTGGTTTAGCAAAATACCGAGCGTATTTCAGTCCTAGAAGGCAAAATAATCTACTGAAAGCAATAAAAATGAAATACTCGAGCCTGTTTGTTAGGCTTTTGGACATTGTAGTGGTTAATCCGCAATAAGAGTGAAATTACATTGTTTTTACTTTTCTCATCCAGTTTTCATCCCGTAATTCACCCCGTAAAGTGGAATGCAGTAACTGATAATCAGAATATCCGGTTAGATCTGCGAATACAAATTGTACTCCACCTTCTATTTCATTATAATTCCATAGTTCATAGGGCTTCGCATCAACCTCATTCGGGTATCTTTCTATTTCACTCGGCTCGCCGTATGTAATAAGTATCCTTCCTCTGTCAGTCTGCCAACCTTTCTTCTTAAAGGTTGAAAATTTCTGATTTGCGTAATTTACCCTGCCGAAATACTCTTTCTTAAATTCATTTTCGGGGGTTTCCTGATTGGCGTCACGATTTTTCCAGAAATTAAACAAAAATTTCTGCTTGCTTTCTAATGTAGTAAGATTTGCCCACTGATCAATTTCTGCCTTCGTCGCAATATACTTAGACACCCCAAAAATCTCTGCAATTTCCTCTTCCCCCATTACTGAAAACTCAGAAGAAAGAAAATTATTATCGGATAACGATTGTAAGGATGAATCTTTTATTGTTGGATTGTAAATATATACTCGTTTCGATTGAACTGTATTGTTTTTCTTTGCTGAATCTAGAAGTGCTATTGCAAATGTATAACTCCCCGACGGCAGTTTTGATATATTTAAAGTACCAACTTCAACTATGGCAGAATTTCGTCTGCTGACATGCTTTGACTTCCTCATTACACGGGTATTTTTTGAATCCAGTAATAGTATCTCGAGATCGAGGTTTTCCGAACCTATATCAACATCAAGATTATAGAACTCACAATAATAAAATAATACCGGAAGACTTTCTCCGTAAACGCCTGAAGGATTTGGCACTATCTCGTAAGTGTTTTTATAAAATATTGAGTTCTGGTCTTCACCTTTCCGTATATTTGATGCAAGTTCAATTTCACTTATCGCATATTGGGTTGTGGGGAACTTTTTATTTTCAACTTCAAAAATAATAGTATCCGCATTGTCCTTTTTATAGAAGTCATAGATGTAGGCTTTAGCGGTATATTTATTAAAGGGCAGAAGATATTTCAATACCCCGACAAAACTCTTCAGGGCTTTACCTTCACTGGTATCTACCGGTAGATCGATTTTATATTCCTTTTTAATTACCACTCTCCCATTAGCTTTTTCGTTAAACTCAAACATCAGAACTGCACCTATATTGGTTGTTCCGTTCTTCTTCTCTAAAGTGAGATCTCCTTGATAGAAACTGTAATACACTTCCATTAAATTCAATGTATCGTCGAATCGGTAAATTGAATAATCGAGATCCAGCCTGATTTCTTTTTCCTGTCCGCTAGTTTTAGTGGCGAGGAAAAGTCCAATCACGATGAATGAAGTTAGAAAACGCATAGAAGTTCCGCTAGATAGTGAAAACGAAGAGATAAAAAAAATTCATTTGCATAATGAAATGTAATAAAATTCAAATTCAGATTCTCTCCGTGGAATAGTGCATTAATAAAAGGCAAAAAAAAAACCGGAGCGCCTTTCGGAACTCCGGTTCGAAATTTAACCGCTGTACTATCAGAAACCGAGTTTCAATGCGAACATATGGTTCGAATCAAAAAATTCGGTATAACGGAAAGCATAATCGAAGTACACTTTTACACCGCTGTCAACCATAACTCCAGCGCCAAATGTAGGTCCAAAAATGTTCTCTTCAACCTCAGCGGCTTGTGGAACAAAGGCATAACCACCGCGAAGATAGAACATATTGTCATAAGTAAATTCAGCAGCTAATTTATACTCATCATTTAGGAAGTTATTATCCTGATATGTGGTTGTAAATAAAGCGCCAAGTTTATCGGCGAGCTGCTGCTCATACGCTACACCTAACTCGAGTTGAGAGGGAAGATCGAAACCGGCTGCATCAATCTTGTAGAATTGTGTTCCACGAAGACTGGTAGCATCTTCTGCACTGCGTAAAAGATCAGGTCCATCAAATTTCATTTGAGCACCGAAATTTTTCAGTACAACACCGAGTTTCAACCCTTCAATACCGGCAAAACCTGAATACTGCACACCTGCATCGATTGCTAAACCGGAGGCGCTCACGCGCACGATTTTTTCGCTCACTAATTTCAGGTTTGCTCCAACGCGAATTCTATCGGTAAGATTATTTGCGTAGGTTACACCAATTGTTACGAATGTCGGAGAGAAAGTAGAACCGTCTCCCTGAGGATTTTCAACGGTGGTAACAGGTATATCGCCAAAGTTAATTGACTTAATGCTGAAACCAAATGCGCCTGCATCGCCAAAACCGGTGGAAAGAGCCGCGTAAGAAACACCGATATCAGCAATATAGGACATTTGTGAGAAGAGTACTTCTACTCCACTCTGAGAATTTATCATTCCTGCCGGATTATAATAAATAGCTTCTACGCCGCCAATACCGGCAACATAACCGCCATTTAATGCCAAACCACGGGCTCCAACGGGAATTAACAGCTCCTGAGCGCCGGCAGTACCGTTACGCTTGCCACCGCCAGCATATACATCCTGCCCTCCCAGAAAGAGGACAAGAAAAAGAACAATTACTATTTTTACATATTTTTTCATAATAATCTCCATATATTTCTTTCTTGTTAGAGATTCCCGTTAACTATAGTCTATCGATATAAGGAGTTTCCTGAATCACGGCGATCTTCAGAATTTTCGTTCCTACGCCCGGGATATCGATATAAGCCAGATAAATACCGGAAGCAACCGGTATGTTATCGCGGTTCAGCAAATTCCAATCAACATATTGTGAAGAACTATTCTTATCTATACGCTGTACAAATGTACCAGCAAGTGTATAAATTCTTATAGTAGCTTGTGTTGGAAGTTTTGTGAACCTTACAAAACGCTGATATTTATCTCTTTCAAGCGAATTTGCGCCGAAATAAGGATTCGGGTAAACACTTATTTCATCAATTCTCGACTTTGCATTTGCAATGTCATCCTTCTTTGGCTTAGTTGCAGTAAAGGTAAATGAATCGGTACTCTTCAATGGTTTCCATGTAGAGATACGAATTACCGTACCGGGTGCAGGGAAACTAGTTAGGTTTGAGGCCGCAATCTGCAAAGAACCAATTGGATAGTCTGCGTTTGTTGATACTACACCTGCAGGTAGCGGTGTAACATAAGTTCCTCCGGGCGGATTGTAGAAATAGATTTCTTCATAAAGAACACTATCCTGGCGCAGGCGTGACTGATTTACCCAATTACCTGACCAGATACTGTCTCTGCGACCAGAGATTACTCTCGGAGCTTCATCATTTATCTTAATATAAAGTTGTTTATCATCCGAAGGATCATTCGGGTCTCCGATGTTCCATGCTTCAAATGGAACAGTGTTTTTGCCCTTAGGATTTGCACGAGTGATCAAACCGGTTAAGCCGCCTTTACTATAGAAACTGTAGAATTCACTACCGGTAGAAGTAAATCGGAGTTCAAAATCATTTACTCCAACCGTAGATGAATAGTTGAGATTTTCTAAAGTATTGCTATTTGATTTTTCGGCGGCAATCCACCAACCGCGCGATCCGGCTGTTGAAATACCAAATACATTCTGTCCGCCTCGAGCAATATACGGCAATACATTACCTGAGCTCGGAACGGTTACCCCTGCATTTTTGGTCATAACAACTTCCTTGATTTTCGACGATCCGGAACCCGGATCAGCAACTTTAATCACAAAGCCATGTATAACTTTGGATTCAGTAAGAAAATCAAACCCTGAGGAAGTTAATGTCGCAAAGGTTTGGTTTTTCAATAGCGTATCACCTGTTGTCTGATCGAGTAATCCCCACCTCAATGGACTACCACTTAAGAATACTTTATAAGTGTGCCCTGTTAGCTGATTGGGATCAACCACCTGAACAGCTACTACACCATCATTCGCTAACGATGATTTGGTAACCGGTATTGTGGAATTATAATTATAGGTATATTCCGTTCCAACAGCATCTGCCTGAGGATAAACTTCAATGGGCGCGTGAGTTGTTTTCAAGACTTTCGGAGCACTGTTTGGCGAATAACCGTAAGAAACAACACCAAAATAATATGGAGTACCGTTATTAAAAGGCTTATTAGTGTATTTATCTATTGTTGCTTCATAAACGCGCTTTAATCCGCCATCGTTTCCCGCCGCTACTGGTAGAAGGACATTTTCACCTTGCACTGTCTGCCAATCGAGTATTTTGGTTATACCATTGGCTTTATCATAAGTAGCTAACAAAATTGGATCTGTACCACGAATATCTTTGTACTGATAAACCTCATACCCTTCGAAATCATAAGTTGTATCAGCAAGATTCTTTCCCCCAAGTAATGGATCAAATACAGAATAAGACTCAGCATTGTCAGCCCAGTGGAAAACAATTCTCCTGTCAAGAGGTACCATTGTAACACTTGCCTGAGAAGGAGATGGAACAAGGTTAAAATCCAGATCGTATGCAAGCTGGGCTGCAGCATCTACTTCTTTCATTACCTTAATAGAATTTATGTTATCTGTACCACGACCAATCAGAATACCAACTACAACTTCCTGTGTATCACCGGGAGCCATAGTAAAAGGACCTGATGAAAGGGTAAAACGACGATCACCCGGTGCTTGTCCACCCGGCCATCCGGCACCTTCATACCAGCCTGTGCCATTCACCGGATCACCGGCGAGACAGTATTGAGCAGGCTGACCTGTAGTTGGATCAATAAACGGTTGACCATCCCAAAGTTTACTTGTCATGTAGTTATACATTTGTACAGATCCTTGCGGAACACCAAGATCTGGATCGGAATAAATAGCGCTACCGTTGATATAGAAAGCAAATGAAGTTAAAGGAAGGTTTGTATAACCTTTTCTCCATTTACCATCAAATTTTGCACTATCAGGAAGATTTTTCTGAGTTATTATAGGATACTTTACAGGGTCATACGGAATTATAGGACCCTGGAAAAAGTCATAAGCGAGTGCAGGAGGAGCAGCTCCGTAGCCATTCGCTCCGGCATCATTATTATCACCATTATAAATATAACCAATAGAAAGAGTAGTATCACACCCGTTGAAATCATCGTTTGCATCACCGAGGTCAGGATCGGACCAGTATGCTACGACCATATCACGGAGTGTGTTATTACCTTTATTTATAAATTTATATTTTTTGAACACCATATCACCCAGAGCACCGGTACGGTTGAATCCGAAAATTGTGCACTGAATTTCCAATCCCATTGGTTGAGTACCATAGAGGAATGTCGTACGAGAAGGATCGCCGTCGTTCATCACCATCCAGTTTACTTCATCGCCAATAAAATCGGGTGCATCTACGCCACGAGTAAAAACGCCGTCACCGTTTACATCAACCCACGGAGCACCGTCTTCAACTGGCCAGTTGTTGTAGTCATATTCCAAACGATCTCTTTCTGAACCTGCTGGAAGTGATTCCCATCCTTTACGGATTTTCCAGATTTTATATTTTGGATCATTAGGGTTTGCGGGTGTTCCATCTGCAAGCATTGGGCCGGCTTGTAATCCTGCACGATAAGTACTTCCACCAACACGGATTTCAGTACCTACTTTAGCTCCAAAAATAAGACCGTCCTCAAAAACAGCAGTCTGTACTGCGTTTATACCACCGGGCCAATACAGACCGGAGGAACCACTGCCTTGGTTATTGTATGAACCAATGCCATTGTTATAGAACAACATATTGATCTGGTTGATTGCAATATTATCTCTCAGATCATTAGTTGTGATCTTTTGAACATTCTGCCCGTTGTTTTTATTCTTATCCTCCTTAATCTTAAGGCCGAGGAACAGCGCAGGCAGTAATATCAAAAGCAATAATTTTTTACTGATATTTTTCATTTTGTAAACTCCTTAAAAACTTAGCATCGTTACTGATTAATAATCGAGCTGTATACCCAAGCGTATCTGCCTAGGAGTTCCATAAATATTTGCGTTCGTATTATTGATTGCATTATAGAGATCAATATAATTCTGCGCATATTTATCGCCGTAAGTGGATCTCCAGCTTTCAATCCTTGTTCTGCCTTCTTCTGAAGCAAGATAACCATCGTTTGTACTACCGGTTTGGATGAATACATCGGTTACATTCTTTGTATCAAGAACATTAAGAACAAGAATATAAACATTAGCTGAGAGCGGGCCTAATGTAAATGATTTGTCCACTTTCAGATCAATCTGGAAATTCCAAGGTGTTGTGGACTCATTAAGAGTCTCCTGAGGAATACGACCGTTACCGTAACCAACTACTTTTGTAAAATTGTGACCACTGTTAAAGGTCAAAAGAAGATTAGCTCCGAACTCGTGAAGAGCCGCCGGTCCATCATCCTTAGCAAAACGATAGTCCAGATTGAGCGAACCTCTGTGAGTCTGGTTAAAGTCAAGTGGTGACACCTGTTGCGGGAAATACGGTGTAGTTGTTGGTGACTGCCACAATGCACGGAAACCTGTACTTGGGTTAGAACCTGTACCGCGGGCATCTGAGTAAGTATAATCTAACGATGCAGCGAGACGCTCTGTTCTGCGCATATCAACCTGAAACTCAAATCCTTTCGTAGTTGAAAAGTCTCCATTGACAAACGCATAGTAACCACCATGCTGAGCACCTGGTTCAGAAGGAATGTTACGAATCTGCACCTGATCTTTGATATCTTTGTAGAACAGTGTCATATCAAACGCTACATTATCGGTTAACTGCTGTGAGAAACCAATATCGTATGAGGTAGTTCTTTCCGGACGGAGACCGAAGCCAACCGGACTTTGGATTGCATAACCACCTTTAATATTATCGGAAACTACAATAAGTCCCTGATAAATGTCACGAAGACGAGTCTGCTGTACAAATTTACCGTACTGAGCATGGAATTTTGATCTCTCGGTTAAACTGAATGAGAAACCAAGACGAGGACTCAGTTGAGAAAGCGGTTTAACATCTATAAGTTTTGTTTCATCAATAATACCATTTGCATCAAAATCAATATCAAACGGATTTGAGAAAACTTTACTGTCTGAGTCAATATAGTCATAACGGATACCTGCGTTGATTACGAGGTCGTTAAATTCCATTTTATCCTGAATATATGCTCCGACAAACACAGGGGTTTTAGCTCTGTAGATTCCTTCTGTATCATCAACCTGATTACCATACGGATCATAGCCGTAGTTATCAAGTCTCTGATACCACTGATCCGCAGGAGCGTCAGGGTTATTGCTTACAAATGATGCGAGATCAAACGGTGTAGGCAAAGCATAACGACGGATTGTCCATGCCTTGTAATCAACACCGGTTTTAAATTCATGATTTTTTCCTAACTGATAGAAAAGATCGGCTTTGATATTCCAGGAAGCATTTCTGCGCTTTTCATAACTGGATACCATTGTGCCGTATTTGTTAAACTGGAAACCATATAGACGATATGGTGTCTGGTTTGAACTTTCACCCTGTAATGTATATCCGAGTTTAGCATTTTCAACAGAATCGCCATACGCAAGAATGTTGTGCTTCAACTGAGGATCCATACTGACATAGAAATCGCTATAATAACTGAAGTTAATATCATAATACATTGTGCTTGAGAGCAAATGTGTAAACTTCAGGTTACCTGTAGCTGTGTACCCTTCATTGATGGGAGTGCGAACGGTATTAAATACATTACCAATACCTGAACCGGTCTGGTTATGATACTGATAATAAGTTCCGCCAACTTTGATGAGGAAGGGATTCAGATCAGCGGTGAAGTTACCCTGAATACGGTTATTCTTCTGAGCTTCAGCAAGTCGATATCCTTTAGGATAAACGATATCTAGTGTTTCCGCTTGTGCTCCACGGCTTGGGTCATAAATGCCGCGCATATCTATACCCTCCCAATACCGGGCGCCGCTTCTCTGGAATACATCACTGCCGGCAAGATAGAATTTAAACCGCTTATCGTTTGGAATAATCGGTCCGCTTAAAGACAATACATATTCACTATAACCGTATGAATATCCGCCAAGGAACTTACGATCACTTCCTTTACCAACAAAATTATCAGTAATAACCTCAAGACCAAATTTGTAGTTCTCGCTACCGGTCTTTAAGGTTGTATTAATAATACCTGCGTTAGCGCCTCCGAACTCAGCAGTGTAACCGCCTGCCTGAAACTGAATTTCTTCGATAGCATTGTTAATGATACTTGTGTTGTTTCCACCAAAAAGAGGATCGTTTACAAGAACTCCATCAACATAAAATGCAACCGCATCAGAGCGGGAACCGCGTACATAGATGTTACCACCCTGCCGTACAACACCGGCCTGATTGGAAACAATAGCAGCGACATCACGAACCGGCAGATTTTCGAGGTCTTCCGATTTAATTATTGCAGTTGAGTTCGTCTGATTCTTATTAATTAATGGCTTTTCAGCAACAATAATTACATCGCTTGTTTGAAGCACATTACTGCGAAGTTCAAAATTCTGCTCGGTCGTCAGGCCCGAGTAAACTTTCACATTCTCTACAGTAACATCTTTGTAGCCTACATAAGTGGCGTTCATTGTATAAGTTCCGGGAGGACGATTAATAATTGTATAATCACAATTTACATTGTTTGCCGCACCATAGCTGGTACCGGCAAGGGTAATATTGGCACCGATACTCTCTGTTTTTTTGTCAGCATCGATGACTTTCCCAATGCTTTTGCCGCCAGCGGATGCAAGTTTAAGCCCA
>CAYTLQ010000113.1:0-3608 GCA_964438715.1 uncultured Ignavibacteriaceae bacterium | reverse complement strand
AATAACGATGCAAGATTGGTAATTTCCGGTTCCATAGCGGCATTGTTTAATATAGTGGTTCCTTTTGCCAGAACAGCGGCCATAGGAAGGTTTCCCGTTGCCCCTACAGATGATTTATCAAAATTAATTTTAGCTCCCCTGAGCCTTTTTGCTTTTGCTATTATGTATCCCCCATCCAGTTCAATTTCAGCGCCTAATTTTTTCAGTCCCATTAAATGCAGGTCAACCGGCCTGGGACCCCATGCACAACCTCCGGGTAACGAGACCTTTGCATTACCATATCTGGCAAGCAGTGGTCCTAATACATATATCGAAGCACGCATTTTCTTCACTTGTTCATAAGGAGCAAGTTGACTGGTAATATTTCGGGTATCTAACTCTACAACATTATTTTCAAAACTGGATTTCACCCCCAATTGTTGAAGAAGTTTTAACATAGTGTAAACATCATTTAACTTAGGGGTATTTGTAAACCGTGAATGTCCTGTAGTCAATAGGCTGGCTGGTAATAGGGCAAGAGTAGCGTTTTTTGCTCCACTCACCTGAATTTCACCCGTTAATTTCCTACCACCATTTATAACAAACTTATCCATTTAGTATTCCGAAAATAGAGGCCCGTGAAAAAGTACCGGCCTCTGAAGTTAAAATATCAATTTTTTATTCGAAGAATAACACCATTAAACCCCGTAGCGTAGAATTTACCGGAGGGAGACATAATTATTTTTGAAAGAGAGAGGAAATTTCCCGGATTAACTTCCCAATTAAGTCCGCCATCTTTGGTTTCAATAATTTCACCCTTGTTACTGACTATAAATCCTCTTTTATTATCTGCAAAATACATCGAAACTAATCCGGAAATCAGCTTTGTTTCTACTTTTGTCCAGGTAAGCCCTTTATCTTGTGTCCTGAATAGTTCTCCCCCGGCTCCACAAGTAAAACCGGTAGTTTGGTCAATAAACCATATATCCCTGATATATTTATCGGTAAACTGAGGCAAGCGATTCCAGTTTCTTCCGCCATCAAGCGTTTGCAATATTGTTCCATTCCATCCAACAATAAAGCCTTGTGTATCATCGAGGAAATGAATTCCATAAAGTAACTCAGATGAAAAGGAATTTACACGAATCCAATTCATTCCATTATCCGTCGATTGTAAAATATTTCCTTTACTCCCCACAATAAACGCTGTACCGTTGGAAAGAACAGCAATTCCAAATAAAGTTTCAGTAACTGGTGATTTAACACTTACCCAGGAATTTCCGCCATCTGCCGTTCCGTATATTTTACCTTTTTCCCCAACCACAAAACCGGAAAATTCACTCGTGAAATAAATATCATTAAAAGAAACAGAATCGGGAACAATAAGCGCAGACCAGTTTTCTCCTGAATCCGTCGTCTTTAAAACCGTTCCACGCTCCCCACAAGCAAATCCAACCGAAGATGTAGGAAAATGTATCGAGTTGAGATTGAAGGTAGAGTTTGTTGTAAGTGATTGCCAATTTGTTTTTCCTACATATCCGGGGTTCGCCTGATATGTTGATGTTGTGTCATTTGTACGGTTCGGTTCAAGTTTTCCGAGTGAGGGCCAAATATCTGAGATAGCACTAAAAACTAAATATGTGAGACCTGCAAAGACAGAGAGAATGAATAATACTAAAAGACTTACCTTAATTTTGTAGAAGAGAGTCGATGAAGATGAACTTGTATCTTTATCTTTTTTCTTAGTGTCTTTTCTGCCTTTGTTTAATTTATGCAATACCTCATCAATATCGTTGCTAAACTCCTCGCAGGAGGCGTACCTTTTCATCACATTTTTATCGAGTGCTTTAGCAACTATTTTATCAATCTCCGGAGGAATAGAATCAAGGTTCAGAGAAACTCTTCCCGGATTCTTTTTTAAGTGTGCCTCCATAATTTCATACTCAGTTCCCATGTCAAAAGGCGTTTTCCCGAGAAGCATTTCGTAGAAAGTGATGCCTATTGAATAAATATCACTTTGTCTTGTGGGTTCTTCGGCCCGAATCTGCTCGGGACTCATATAAAGAATTGTCCCGATTTTTGTGCCAGTTTTTGTAATTCCCTTATCAAACATGGATTTTGAGATTCCAAAATCCATTATCTTAACAGTACCCTCTCTGTTAATAATAACATTCGAGGGTTTAATATCACGATGGATAAAACCTTTACTATGAGCGTAGCCTACACCTGCTAATAACTGCTTCATTATCTCGAGTGATTCGACTACCTCAAGCCGTTTTTTTCGATAAATCATTTTTTCGAGAGTTTCCCCCTCGACAAATTCCATCACAATACCGAGAATACCTTTGTCATCGGTAAAACCGTAAACCGGTACAATATTTGGGTGAGTAAGTTTTGCCTGATTTCTCGCTTCTCTCTTGAACCTCTCGATAAACTGGGGATTATTGGCTGATTGAGAACTCAATATTTTAATAGCTACAAAACGCTCGAGTTTCATATCGAGCCCTTTGTAAACCACCCCCATTCCACCTTCACCTAAAACGGATACTATTTTATAGTTCTCAATTACCGAACCTACCATCAGTACCTTTCAAAATTATATTTGATTACTAATGACAACATATGAGTAATTATCGGGTGCACCACGCTCTTCAATCTGAGCAGAAAGCGTCTTCGAAATTTTTTCAAGATCATTCATTGCAAGTATCTCATTCAACTCGTGCTTTTTTATTACATTACTAACTCCATCGGTGCAAAGGAGAAATTTCCAGGGCCGGGTTTTATTTATGGTAAAATATTCCGCATCCACAAGGATAGAGGCTTTATCACCCAACGCCCTCATAATTACATTTTTATGAGGGTGATTTTCTGCCTCACGCGCGGTTATATATCCATCATCCAGCAACTTCTGAACATACGAGTGATCTTTTGTTATCTGCTCTATTCCTGAGTCATCATAATAATAAATTCTTGAATCCCCGACATGGCCCCATACAGCCGTGTTTTGATTAATAAGTAAAGCTACTACTGTGGTTGCCATACCACGAAGTTCACTATTTTTCTCAGAAGCAGAAATAATTGCATTGTTAGCCGCTATAACAGAATTCGTCATTTTCAGAATATATTCCTCTTCCGGGTTATTCATGAAATAGTTTTGAATTGTGGTAACTGCCATTTTCGAGGCAACCTCACCGGCATTATTGCCTCCAAGACCATCACAAACCACTGCTAACAAGCCATCATCAACCTCGAATACATCAACAAAGTCTTCGTTAGCAGTGCGCTTTAGCCCTGTACGGGAAGAATATATATAGCTTAACTTCATAAAGAGAATAAATTAAAAAATTAATTTAAGGTGAAAATCGATATAAATCTAACAAAAATTATTGATTTTCCGCCTGATATCAGACAAATTGGAGAATAGTCTGAAACAAAGATCACAGCTCTCTGAAGTATAAGTTCGTTTAACGGATGAAAATTTCCCCCAACTCTCCGATTTTAGGAGCAGTTTTAGGAAAGTCAAGCTCATTCATTTTTTTTATGTGTTTAATTGCTTCACCGCTACTATCAAAAACAGGGTAACCGGGCGGGCGTTGCCGCGCAGGAATTATTCTCCCCCCCTTAAAGTC
>CAYTLQ010000112.1:0-9334 GCA_964438715.1 uncultured Ignavibacteriaceae bacterium | reverse complement strand
CTGTAAATTGTGCTCATCAGGAACGCAATAACTGTAAGCCAGGAAGTTGGAACATGGAAAAAAATACTTTTCGCATTTTCTTCTAAACCGGGGATAAATGGAAATTCGTACCATTTTTACGGATTCCTAACTATGGGAAATGCAATTCCCGCAATGGAAACAAAACTGATGAGTAGGTAGAGAATAATTTTCCAAATCATAATTTTCAATTGTTAAATGTTAATATTTGTTAATCTTTCCAAATAGAATAAAACAGAAGATACGATGTTGAAATCATTATAATATTGTAACATAAAAGTACCGCAATCGGTACAAAAGACTCCTCAAAATTAGTGCCATCCATACAGGATTTCGTGACATCAATTAGCGTTAAAATTAAGGGCAATAAAATAGGGAATGACAATACCGGGTATAAAGTACCCTTGGAATTTGCTTTTGCAATTATAGCCGCTATAAGAGTTGAAGCAATACCTATTCCGGTGTTGCCGAGGAAAAATGCGGTAATAAATACTCCTACGCTTTTTACCACAAACGAATCGAACAGCGCGCTATAAATTATTGCTATGATTACATTAATTGCGCTGACAAGCAATAGGTTAAACAGCAATTTACCCGTAAAAATTGTCTCAGGAGAGGCAATAAGCTGAAGAGTCAGAGTTGTTCCCCGCTCTTCTTCACTAACAAATGCTCTTGCAAGTCCGGACATAGCAGAAAAGAATATCACTACCCAAAAAAGTCCTCCGGCCAGATATTCGCTTATTTTTTCACTGCCGATTGAAAAGAGTATAACACTAATTGTTACGATAATAAACATCGCAAGAGAATTAATTGCATAGCGGGTTCTGACTTCAGAATGGAAATCTTTTTTGAAAAGAGCGTATGAAGTTACAAAAATATTGTTTTTCATAAGTTTAAGGTTTAAAGTTTACCATTCGGTAGTTTCTTAAAGTCTTCAATATTGAGTGTTTCCTTGCACAATTTAAGGTCACTATCCTCATTCGAGGCTATAAGTACCATATGGTTAACTCCATATTCTGCAATATTTGAATAAAAGACCGCTTTACCGGTATTGTCGAGATTAGAAGTTGGTTCATCAAGAATAAGCAAATCAGGCTGATGAATCATTGCAAATATTAACTTTAATCTTTGTTTCATTCCCGAAGAATACGCTTTTACTAGATCGGAACCCCTGCCTTCAAGTCCCAATCTTACTAAATAATCCTCAACAATATTTCTTTCTAATTTAATCCCCCTGATATTACAAAGAAAGTGAATATTTTCTTCTGCAGTAAACTCTTCATAAAATGTAAGGTAGGGAGAAAGGAAACCCATAGAACCTACAAATTCATTTCCGGAGAGAATGTTCTGATTTTTGGAAAAGTAAAAAGTCCCGCTGGTAGGCGAAAGAACACCAGCAAGGATTTTAATCAGAGTAGATTTCCCTGAGCCATTGGCCCCGGTGACACCAAATACTCCGCACCCGGTGAATTCAATATTAATATTCGAAAATATTAACCGCCTGCCGAAAATTTTTGTAAGATTTTCAGTTTTTAGACAATAGTTCATTTCATTTATCAATTATTAAAAATTTTCCGGTTGTATTATCATTACCGTAGGAAATAACATAAAAATAAACTCCTGAAGAAAGTTTTTGATTAATGTCGCTGTTGAGACGGAATTGTACAACCTGACCACCGTTAAATTGAATCCGTTTTTTACCCTCATAAACAGCCTGAAAAGAGCTGTTAAAAATCTTCAGATCGCACTCAGTTTCATTTGTGGGACTCTTTAGTGGAAGCACTATCATATTTCCAAACGAACTTCCATAAATAAAAGGATTCGGATATGGTACAGGATTATCAGTTATTGTTATTCCTCCTTCAGGTATAGGTAATCCATTGACAATAGCTCCCAATGTTGAGTGTGAAATATCTGTAGATAAGAAATTGCAATAATAATAATCGGTGAGTTTTACTGCACCACTGAAATTCGAAGTTTGAATTCTTACTTCCGAATTATATTTTATATCGGGAGTGTTTTCACCATCATTTATATTACCATTTACCACAAAAATACAAACCGTATCCGCAGGAATTGTGAGCGTATTATAAAAACGAACAAGAATTCCGGAGGTGGGTGAATTGGTAACTGTTACATTTGCTGTACCACCTGATAATTTCCTCAACACAAAATCACGAAGGTGAGGATAGGATTCTGCTTCTTCAAAGTATTCACCCGGAATAGCCCTGTACCCGGTAAAATAACACCAGGTCATAAATCGTTTTAATTCTTCAGTAAATCCTGTTCCGACTTCCATAAGAGAAAAATAAATTGCCGAAAGCGCCCGATTCTGCAGTAATAATTCCCATTGACGCCTTAATATCGAATGACCAAAGGACTTCTCAATATAAAGGTTCCAGATGGCAAGGTTATAACCATTTTGATTAATCATAGGTATATCACTGTGTTCCATGTAGGATTTCATATATCCCACATAATCATTCACGCTATCGAAAACAAACTCCTCCATGGCTGTTGATGACAATTCGTAAAAAAACAAATCAAGAATATCAACTCCCGATTTTCTGATAATATAATTACCAATCTGAATTGCATGGAATAATTCATGTGCGGCAGTTACCCGTGCGGCAAGTATCCCTGTAGTATAATAACCCGAGAAATCATTATCTATTGTAATGAAAGATGTAAATCTACCGGAACCGGGGTTCAGCTCTGTTTCAGGAGTAGTATAACCGTATGAATATCCTAGATTCAGTACATAAACATCATATTTACTATCACCGCCATCGGAGCCATCACCAGGAGGTGGCGGGTATTGTAAAAATTCAGTCATAAAGTTGTATGATGAATCGAGTGCATTACATAGTTCAATAATACTATATGAAGGTTTATCATCACCTGTCAAATAATAGTGTACCCTGAATTTACCTGAAGAAGATACAATACTTGTATCAGCAACGGGTCTGGAAAGTAAATTTGAAACCTCAAAAAAATTCTCTTTATTTAAGTCTGATAATTGTAATCTTAGTCTTGCAACAACTCCAAAACTGCACTTTTCGGGTTGAAGTTGTTCTGAATTAGGTTCACCGTGCTTAGATAGGTACATTTTTTTTAATGTATTTATATCAAGCGCTGTCTGGTTAGTAAGTTGCGCAACAGCAAAAGAGAAACTAAATAGAACCGGTAAAAATACTTTTCCTATCATTCTTACCCTCTGTTCACCAGTATTTTAGGGCTTTCTCCATCAATGGATAGAATGTATGGAATATTACCGGTAGATCGCGTTACTGTGAAATCAATAATTTTGTGAAAAGAAGAAACAGGAAAACAAATCAGACTTTTCTTTTTCTTTATCAGAGTTAAACGGTAAATTCGTGATGTTTTGTGTGAGTAAATATAATGAAAAGGAGCTCCTTCCACCGATAAAGAAAAATATACATTGGAATTACTGAATACTTCTTTACCTTCACCGATTATCTCTAATGGGACAAAATTACCGGAAATATTACCAAAATATGCTAATATCTTTCCCCTATTCTCAACGAACACAAGAAAAGAATTTAAACTTGATTCCCATGGATAAATAGCGAGTACTCTGTCTGTATTCTGATCTGAAATATAGTTCTCTGTTACCAATTGTGAGGTAAATCGAAAACTCTTCAACTTTATTCCCCGTCCGGGAAATAAAGAAGCCGAAACTACATCACTACCTGAAAGGATAAATCTTTCATCAATTCCGAGAGTATATGGCAAAACAATTTTTTCAGAGCTTTCTCTTCGCCCGGGTAGAATAATATTTATTCCTGTTTCAGATCGTAAAAAAATTACCGGCATTGATACTTCATCAGTGACTAATGAAATTGAAGAAATGCTCAATATTTGCCGCTCAAAGAAACTAGAACTGAACTTATTGTTCGTTTGGTCTGAGTCGAGATTACAAATCAATAATTCCGGAGATAAAGCAACTTGCATGACAAGTCTTTGCTCATTTCGATCAATAGTATAATTGATGAAATCTGTTATCCGTACTCCGGTGGAAATACGATGAATGAATTGTGGGATACCATTACGACCTCGCTGAATAATATCTACAAAAGTACCGGAAGAATCAAGAAGGCAAAGGTCATCTATTTTATCTCTGTTTATATCTAAAGTCTTTACCTTAATAGGGATAAGAGGAAAGATAAATGGTTTTTTTTCAAAAAGTGATCGGAAATTATGAATGACTTTCGTGCCACCCGATCCTGTCGTCAAAATACCATTTATAAATTTACTGTAAAAAGGTTTTATATCAGCGAAACTCTTATCTGAAAAGTAATTAAGCCCATCATAGAACTCAAAATCTTTATGTTGGAAAAAAATTGTTATTCCACCTGAAATTTTATTTAATGAGGCGATATCAAATTTACCATCACGGTTAAAGTCGCCGTAAATGAATTTTGACAATTCTTTCAAATTAATTATACGACTTTGATTATAAGATGTAATACTATCGCCAATAAAAACTTCCAGTGTACTTCCCGATCGGATAAGAACATCATTATACCCATCAGCGTTAAAATCAATACCAGCCAGTTGTTCGGGAATTCCACGGGTTCGAAATGTTCGTGTAAATCGAAACTCACCCCTGCTATTATTGAAGAAGAAATTTATTTTTCCACTTCTGAGTTCATAAGCCGCTATGTCATCGTATCCATCATGATTAAGATCTGTGAATACTGCGTGTGAAAAAACTCCGTTGTTTTCTTTCCATATTACCTTAAACTTTTCAAATGGTTTGATAACACGAATGCCCTGAAACGAGGGGCCGAATACCATAATTTCTGATACACCATCACCATCACAATCGGACGCAGAAATACCTTCAGGATATGAATCAAGTATTAGCGACTGAAAATTTTTTGGTGTTCCCCATTTCGAAAGATAGAAAGTAAAAACCGATTTCCCTGAACGGGAAACACCCGCAAAATATGCATTTTTTTTCTTTGCAACCGGCAAAACTACCAGATTTCTTATTTCGTGAATTATTGCTCCGTTAAAAGCAGGAGTAAAACTTAATTGTGGTGAACTAAAAAATGTTGAAATAATCTTTGAACCGGGAGTATATACGAGAACATCCGTATAGGCATCCTGACTAAATTCAATAGGAATTATTGATTGATATGAAGCCGGCAATGAAGGCTCAGAGAGCACACAAAATCCGTTAATTGGGACCTTCGGGCCTGCAATACTAATACCGGTATAAGCAATTAAGGTGATAATTAAAGAAGAGAACTTCTTTAGGTATTCTCTATTTAAAAGTTCGTGCTGAGTGTTTCGCAATACAGATCGTGGTTATTTATCTGATTTGTTTTTTTCTTGTAGTCGCTGCTCCCTTCTGTAAAGAGCCTCCTCATACCGCCGTTTCTCCTCATCGGTTTCCGGAATTACCTGAACAGCCTCCAGAGGCGCGCCATAACTATCAACACAGACAAATGTAAGATAAGCAGTATTCGAATGGACTTTTCTCCCTTCCTTAAAGGATTCAGCAAATACCTTAACGCCAACTTCCATTGAACTTTTAAAGACTCTGTTTACTGAGGAATTTAATGTAACGACATCACCAAGTCTTATCGGATGATGAAAATCAATTCGGTCAACCGAGGCAGTAACACAAACCTTTTCATTCAATTTATAGGCACAAAGCGCGGCACAAATATCAATCCAATGCATTAACTGCCCGCCAAGTAAGTTCCCCAGCTGATTCGTATGTTGTGGAAGCACCAACTCTGTCATCTGAGTTAGTGTTTCAGAAACGGTTTTAGTTCTTTTCTGCATCTGAAATTTTTGTTGCGTTTTCCAAATCTTTCTTAAGATTCAGAACTTCCTGAGTTTTTTCATCATTTTTATACTTCTGAAGAAATTGGTCTATTTCCAACAATGCTTCAGAAAATCGCTCTCTGGTGTTAAGTAATACGATTTTTTTATAAGATGCCAGCGGTGCGTATTTTGTGTCATGGAAAATTTCAGTTACCCTCGTATATCCCAGAATAGCAGCATTGTAATACTCCATTTTTTCATAAATATTTGCGGCATTAAATTCCTTCAGGGCAAGTTTTTCCCTTAATTCTTTTATTTTCGCTTCAGCTTCTGTTACGCGGGAGTCTGTACCAAAAATTTCAATGAATGCCTGAAACTCATCAATTGCTTTTTCGGTATATCGTTGGTCTAAACTAAAATTTGGAGATAACTGAAAATAGCATTCAGCGAGGTAATACTGTGAATCTGTTAAAAAGGAACTGGCAGGCATATTTTTTATGAGCTTACTGAACTCATAGGCTGCCAGAAGATACTCTCCTCTCTTGAAGCGTGTCTGTGCAAGGTAATATTGCGCATCGTCACTTATTTCACTGCCGGGATATTGTAGGAGTAACGCTTCAAATTCTTTAACAGCAAATTCATAGTCCTCATCCTGATAAAGTGCCATAGCTTCTTTGAACTTATCCTCCGGTGAGAGATTTGCAGTTTCCGTACCCGGCGTACAAGATGGAAACAAGAGGAGTAAAAGTAGAAAGAACGCTGATAAAAATTTAAAGTATTTTTGCATTATTTGTAAGATTTAATTTCAAATTAAGTAATTTAAGCATTAATTTTTTGCACTAAAAGAACAAAATAACTCCCCAATGCAGTAATAAAAGAGGAAGCATGAATTTCATCAGCAAACTCTCAACGGTAAGAGCACAGTTTCATCCATCTTTTTGGGTGGCGAATTTCATGGAACTTTTTGAACGATTAGCCTATTACGGGCAGGCTACCATCTTAAGTATCTATCTTCGGGATCATCTGAAATTTAATGAAATTGAAGCAGGACAACTTTCAAGTATTTTTGGCGGACTAATTTATCTTCTGCCGATATTTGCGGGCGCGTTGGCAGATAAATTCGGATTCCGTAAAGCCTTTACTATCGCATTTGGCGGACTTGCAGTTGGTTATTTTCTCATAGGTTCACTTGGTATGCCTGTTTTCAATGGACTTTACAATAATTTTCCGAAATATTGGTTGCTATTTGTCATTCTCATTTTTACTGCTATGGCAGGAGCGTTTATCAAGCCTAGTGTTTTGGGTACTGTAGCTCTTACTTCAAACAATGAAACAAAATCTCTCGGGTATGCAATTTATTACTGGCTTGTAAACACAGGTGCGGCAATTGGCCCATTCCTTGCTTTTTTGGTTCGTGACCACATTGGAATTGCCTCAGTTTATCTCGTTTCGGCAATCAGTTGTGCCTTAATGTTTATTACAACCAGATTGTACTTTAATGAACCTCCGACAAAAGACGAAACAGGACATAAAACACTCGCAGATATTCTGAAAAATATGTTGCTTGTCTTGCTCAATTTCCGTTTCATATTGTTCTTACTACTTTTTGGATTGTATTGGATGCTTTTCTGGCAATTTTTTATCATTGTCCCATTTTATGTTTCCGATTTTATCAGCGCCGATGCTCCTGTTGAACTGATAATTTCTGCCGGAGCCTGGACGATTATTCTATTACAACTACCAATCAACAGGCTTACGAAAAAAATACCGACTCAGACTGCTATACTCATTGGATTTGTTTTAGCTACAGTTTGCTGGCTTTTGTGGTACTTCGTTTTACCTATCACAGGTAATTCAAAATTTTCACTACTTGGCAGTGAGTGGTACACAGGAAACCTGATACTTATTATCGGCATTGTTATTTTCTCTATTGGTGAACAAATTCAAGCCCCCAGATTCTATGAATATATTGCTGATATTGCCCCTGCGGGACAAGCAGGACTCTTTCAGGGTTATGCATTTCTTCCGATTGCAATAGCTTGGGGATTTGGTGGTACTTTTGGTGGCTGGGCGTATCAGGTTTTTGTTAATGAACAAAATAAACCAGATTTACTTTTCGCTACAATGACAGGTATTGGAGTAATTTCGTCTATTCTAATGTATATTTACTCAAAACTTGGCAAAAAGCAATAAGTCGTCTGGGCTGGCTACAATCGCATCCGGATTTTTGACCATAGCCCTTTACCCAACATTGCTTCGGCGTTACCAAGAATATTTTTCAGCAGGTCAATAATGTCTTCCTGTCGATTCCAATGCGTTATGAGGCTTGTTGTGCCGCTTTCTGTTACTACATCCATCAATACATAAGCTGCGACAACCAGATCGTCATAATAACCAAGTGGTCCGAGTACATTTTCAGGAAGATAATCATCAGGATTTAAGAAATATTGTATTCCGGTTTCAATTCGGGAGCGGTGTATATCTGAGACACTTTCATCATATTTCATGTGAATTAGTAACAGAAATATATCAGGGGCAAATGGAACAAAGTGTCCCCATTTGAATTTTTCTACTGCTTCCTTTCCCCCTTCCCAGTTTTTTATTTCACTCACTATTTTGTGGTAAAAATTTTCTTCATATTGCTGCATCAAAAGTTTCCAAAATATCACTTAGGAAAAAATAAATAGAGTTGTAAATTAGAGTTAATAATTATTAAAAACCAACTGTATCAATGCATTAAAAATCAAATGAACGGAAAAAAGAATGGACGAAAAAAAAAGTGGTTTTATTGAGAATCTGAAAACCTTTCCTAAAAATTTCTGGACAGTGATTATAATGGAATTTTTTGAAAGGGGTTCCTACTATGGTGTAATGTCAGTTTTATCGGTCTATCTTGTAATGGCTGCAGATGAAGGTGGGCTGGGATTTACAAAAGAAAGTGTTGGGATTATTAAAAGTACTATTCAGCCCCTTCTCTATCTTCTTCCTATTCTCTCGGGGGCGCTTGCCGATCGATTTGGATATAAGAAGACTTTGTTTTTTGCTTTTGCATGTCTAAGCCTTGGATACTTTCTCACAAGTTTATTTACAGCTTATGCTGCAGTATTTATCAGCCTTATAGTTATGGCAGTAGGTGCAGGCTTTTTTAAGCCAATTATCTCCGGTACAATAGCTCGTACTACTAATGAATCGAATTCTACTCTGGGGTTTGGAATTTTTTACTGGTCCATAAACCTCGGCGCTTTTATTTTTCCACTTTTGCTGGTACCCTATCTAAAACAGTTTTCTTATAGTTACATATTTATAATGGCGGCTGTTGGAACAGGCTGGCTTCTTCTCCTCAATCTTTTAGTATATAAAGAACCTGAAAAACCTAAGTCAACGAAAACAATAGGTGAAGTTCTTGAGGGTGCTTTGATGGTACTTACCGATTTTCGCTTCATCCTAATGATTATTATTTATTCCGGATTCTGGATACTATACTTCCAAATGTTCGATACTGTGCTCTGGTACC